>NZ_LGSU01000451.1 GCF_002260545.1 Hydrocoleum sp. CS-953
TCCTTACATAAAGCTAATGACCGGAACAAGTGATGACCAAATTTATCAAATTTTACAGCCACTATATTATTTTGTAAAGCAAAAATATTTTGTTATAAAATACTCTAACGGCCAAAATGAGAGTGTGAGAACTAAAAAAACTTCTGGGAGCCAAATTATAGCATGAGTCGGCGAGAAACGAAACTAAAATTGATGGTAGTCGATGACGAACCAGACAACCTGGATTTGTTGTATAGGACGTTTCGGCGGGACTTTAAGGTATATAAAGCAGATAGTGCCTTCAGTGCTATGGACGTTTTAGAAGAAGTAGGAGAAATGGCACTGATTATCTCTGACCAAAGAATGCCAGAAATGAATGGTACAGAGTTTTTAGGTAAAACCTTAGAAACATTTCCAGATACTGTTCGGATTCTACTGACAGGCTACACAGATGTAGAAGATTTAGTAGAAGCAATCAACTCAGGTAAAGTATTTAAGTATATTACAAAACCCTGGAATCCAGAAGAACTAAAAGTCGTAGTTCAACAAGCTTCAGAAACCTACAAAGTAGTGAAGCAACGCACTAATGCTTTGACTCTTGCTCTGCGACGAGAGTCTATTTTGAATAAGGTTATGAGTGCAATTAGAGAATCATTGGATTACTCTAGTATGTTATCGACAATAGTTCAGACAGTGGGACTAACTTTTGCGGCCACAGAAGGTAGATTATGGCCAGCAGCAGGCGATCGCCTCATGTCTGAGTCTTTTTCCTATCAAAACTCTGAAAATTCTCAAAACGAGTTTCCAATTACTGAAGAATTATTATTGCAGGTATTAGAGAATCGCCAAACTTATTTTGAAGAAGGTTCAGAAAAAAGTAGTTGTAAATTAATAGTCCCTCTAATTTACCAGAAAGATTTACTAGCAGTTTTAGCCCTTAATCAAGAAAATAGTAATAACTTCTGGTCTACTGAAGATGTCAATCTTATAGAAAGTGTATTAGAGCAGGGAGCCTTGGCATTATCGCAAGCTCAACTCTATCAAAAGACTAGAGAACTAGCCGAACAAATGCGTAATGAGCTAGAAGTAGCTCGTCAGATACAGAGCAACTTATTACGTCAAAGTTGGCCAGACTTTGAAACATTTAAGATACAAGGCTGTTGCTATCCTGCTAGAGAAGTAGGAGGTGATTTCTTTGAAGTTTATACTCACTCTCAAGGAGAAATCTGGTTAGCATTAGGAGATGTTTCTGGAAAGGGAGTACCTGCTGCCTTATTTATGGCTAGTGCTATTTCTGTAATGAGACGAGAACTTTCTCAAGAAAATCCCCCAGACCCCTACGAAGTAATGCAAAATCTCAATAGTAGTCTTTCAGATGATTTAATTAGTAATAATTGCTTCATTACAATGGTCTTGGCTCGCTATACACCAGAAACCGGATTATTAGCTTATGCTAATGCTGGCCATATATATCCTTTAGTCTGGTCTAAAACCGCACTGGTAGCTGCTGGAAACCAAGGTTCCGAGGAAGTAAAACCAAATTTCCTCAAAGATCGTGGTATTCCCCTAGGAATATTACCAATATGGAAAGGCAAAGCAGGTACTATAGACTTAGATTCAGGAGATATATTCTTACTTACAAGTGATGGTATCACTGAAGCTACAGTGGTTCAAGAATCTAATGATGGTGGGGAACCAATTCGTGTAATGTTGCAACAAGAAGGTTTATGGAAACTCCTACAGGAGCATAAAGAACAACTAGACCTAAATAGTGTATTGGCTTATATCAGAGCCGATAATCAAGTTCAGGAAGACGATCAAACTATACTATCTCTGGAGGTTCTCTGAATTTATGAAAACTGAGCTTCAGGTGCCAAGCAACCTCAATTTTTTAACTATTGTCGAACATTGGTTATTAAGCAGTTTAGAAGTAGAGCTAGGAGAACATATTGATTGGCCTCGTCAATCCAACCGTTTACGCTTGGTGCTGGCGGAAGCTTATTCCAATGTGATTCGTCATGCTCATAAGGACCAACCTCACTTACCAGTGCTAATACGCTTAGAAATTAAAGAGCGTGATATTGCTTTGGAAATTTGGGACTATGGTCAAGGTTATCGTACAGGGGATTATAATCCACCAACACCAGAAGCCAAACAAGAAAGTGGTTATGGATGGTTGATTATGAATAGATTGATGGATCGTGTAGACTATAGTTTGCAAATAGATGGTAGAAACTGTCTAAAGTTGGAAGCAAGTATACCAGAAAAAGTTTAATAACCCATTGGTTAATTAGAATTGATTGAATTGTAACAAGATTAGTATATTGCTAATGGACTTGCAACCTGATCTCCTGACTTCTGACTGTAAGGGTTGGGTAAACAAACCACCACTTACCATAGCTTTACTGTTGAATAGGCTTAGAAGTTTGACCTCCTCCGGACGTTGCGCAAATACGACAACGCGGGACTTATAGAGTTAATTATAGGTTAACTAATCCGACCGCTCCACCTAGAAACTGTTAGGCTAACTGCCTTATCTATAAAAAATAGCAAATTGTTGGCAAAAGAGTAAGATTGATTCGTATTACCTATTGACCTAATAACCAAGACCAAAAGTATTTTAGCACTTATGCTACAGGATAATCCCGCTTCATTAATTGATAATTGATAATTGATAATTGATAATTGATAATTGATAATTACCTCTGATTAAAACCGTTACGGAATTGAAGATCAGGAAATTCAAGAGCACTTTTTTCCCCTATCCAAGGGGAGGCTTCAAGGCGCGAATTATTTAACTATTAATTATTAATAATTCGGTAAGACTATTCAAACATCCTGGAAAACTTCTGGCAAGTTTCAAACTTATAGCAGTTTTCATGTTTTTTAGAGTACAGAGATTTGGGTTTAAAGGAAGAAGGCTCATATTATCTAGGAGAGAAGGAAGAAGGAAGAAGTAATGCAAGTCATGAAGTGAAAACCGCTATAATTTGAATGCACATAATATAAGTGGTATTGCAAAGAGGCTCAAAATTATACTGGGAGAATTGTTTAGATATCAACTTTATTGTAGGCATTCTCGGTGACTTGATATAAGTCAAAAACTCATAGACTTGACAACCATAAACTAGATATATATGATTTGTACGAAGCATTAAAAATCACTATGAAAAATATTG
>NZ_LGSU01000452.1 GCF_002260545.1 Hydrocoleum sp. CS-953
GCTTTAAACAACAAATAATTTTACGTTTAAAAATTTAAAGTTATTAATTTAGGTAAGTAGGTTGGCGTTAAAATTTATCCTTATGAAAAGATAGGAGGTAGAAGAGAGGAGGAAAGATATTTTTGATAACTTTACCTCCTTGTTGCATACTTTTGTTTTTTGTGTCTACCTGCTTATAGTCATAGTAGATTGTATGCTGAAAATTTTGGAACTGTTAATTTTAAACGAGACGATACCTATCAAATTTTAGCTCTTAAACTGCATAGTCTGTAGCTATATAGCAATCCTATTTCAATTGTAATATTTTTGTGCTAGGGGCGATTTCTTGCGGAATGCTTTGCAAAAGACAAAATGCTAATTACCTCTACAGGAATCAGAATTTTGAAGGTTTTTCGTCAATCTTAACTATTATAAAAATTATCACAAATCATTTAGGATTGCTATAGCACTCTTATTTGAGTCCTGTAAAAAATGTTTGTTACTTTTCAGGCAAGAGGTAACAGACAAAAGAAGGGAGTTTCAGAGTTTTTATCCATTTTTTGATTGATGATAAATCATTTAGAATTGCTATAGTAACTGTAGTCGAAACAATGGAATATCAAGAGTCAAACTTCTTCCTTCTGCTATAAAATTAACACTAAAGTAAAAAAAAGCTTTTATCCTTATAATTAAGGTTGGAAAAAACTGGCTGAAATTAATTTATGACACTAAAACTGTACAATTCACTAACTCGTCAAGAAGAAAACTTTCAATCCCTAGAGCCTGGTAAAATTAAAATGTATACCTGTGGTGTTACAGTATACGACTATTGTCATTTAGGTCATGCCCGTTCTTATATTGTATGGGATACAATCCGCCGATATCTAATGTGGCAAGGTTATCAAGTACGGTATGTGCAAAATTTTACTGATATAGACGATAAAATTCTCAACCGGGCCAGAGAAACAGGCAGTTCGATGGAGTCGGTGGCCGAACGTTTCACAGAAGCATACTTTGAGGATATGAAACGCTTAAATGTCCTAGAAGCAGATGAATACCCTAGGGCCACTCAGACAATAGATGGGATTAAACAGTTAATCAAGGATTTAGAAAAAAAAGGTTTTGCTTACCCTTCTGGAGGGGATGTTTATTATCAGGTGCGGAAATTTTCTGAATATGGGAAACTTTCAGGCCGTCGTTTGGAAGAAATGCAAGCTGGTGCAAGTGGTAGAGTAGAGTCAGAAAATTTAGAAACTGCTAAAAAGAAAGACCCATTTGATTTTGCCCTCTGGAAAGCAGCAAAAGATGGAGAACCTGCATGGGAGTCTCCCTGGGGAAAAGGAAGACCAGGTTGGCATATTGAATGTTCGGCAATGGTGCGAGACTGCTTGGGGGAAACTATAGATATTCATACTGGCGGAGCAGACTTAATTTTTCCTCACCATGAAAATGAAATTGCTCAGTCGGAAGCTGCTACGGGAAAATCTTATGTAAGATATTGGCTCCATAATGGTTTTGTGACTATTAATGGAGAAAAAATGTCAAAGTCCCTAGGAAATTTTACCACAATTCGGGATTTATTAGATAGACCTGTAGAGCCAATGGCTGTCAGAATGTTTGTTTTAACTGCTCAATATCGGAAACCTATTGACTTTACTCAAGAGGCGATCGCTTCTGCTGAAAATGGTTGGAATACGATTAAGGAGGGTATATTATTTCCTCAGCAACATGGTTCTAAATTAGGATGGGAAATGCCAGAAAAAACCTTATCTGAAGAGACAAAGTTATTAACTTTTCAGGTAGAAAAATTTCAGAAAGCAATGGATGATGATATTAATACTCCTGGTGCTTTAGCTGTTTTATTTGAATTAGCTAAAGAGTTACGTCGAGAGGGTAATATTCTAGTGCATGAAGGTAAAACTCAAACATCTTTGGAAGAGTTACAAAAACAATGGGTAACTCTGGTAAAGTTGTCACAAGTATTAGGTTTAGAAGTTAAAATAGATGAACAAGTTAGTAGTGAATCTGGAGGTTTAAGTGATAATGAAATTGAGTCTTTAATTCAGCAACGTTTAGAGGCAAAAAAAGCTAAAAATTATGCTGAAGCAGACCGCATTAGAAATGAACTGCAAAATCAAGGTATTAAACTAATAGATCAACCAGGTGGTATAACAAACTGGCATCGGAATTAGGGAGATATTGGGTTTAATATTACTGGCAGGGAACAGGGAACAGAACACCTCTCCAATTCGCTTCTTTCACAGGAATAGTATTTACAAACTACCTGACTTTTTCTGAGAAAATTACTACTTTTCAACTACTATCGCTTTAATATTACCGAATTATTAATAATTAAATAATTCGCGCCTTGAAGCCTCCCCTTGGATAGGGGAAAAAAAGTGCTAAGATATTTCCTTATCTTAAATCAAGAAAGGTTTTAACCGGAGGTAATTATCAATTATCCATTATCAATTAATGAAAGCAGTTTTGGAGTTAATCAGGTACAAATACAAAGTTTTAGGACTTGAGTGAATAGGGAATATAAATTAGTATTAAACTGTAGCTCACCATCCGGGCAAAGTCCTGTAAGTTCGAGGTAAAAATTATCGCGATTAATGTACAAATGTCACAAGTTTGTTGCTGATGGTTAGGTGTTTTTTCTTGAGTGCTTCCTGAATATACCTGATTAGTTAAAATTTTTTTGTTTTGGCAAAACTGACATAATTTGATTTGATAGTTTTTATCTGGAAAAATCTGGGTAAAGTTGATGGAGTTTATTGCTGATGGGTAGTTTTTTTTCTTGAGTGCTTGCTTAATATATCTGATATATCTGATTAGTTGAAATTTTTGTCAAAAAACGGGCATAATTTTATTTGATAGTTTTTATCTAGAAAAATATGGGCAAAGCTGATGGAGTAGGGGATTAAAAAAACACATCAGTTAGCTGAGAAATATTTAGAGGGGTTAGCAAATAAATGAATTACGATAATTTGAGTCAAAAGATACTACTAATTTTTATATGGGGAAGAATTTATCAGTAATTTTAATGTCAACCCCTCTGATTCAAGTTTAGCTATACCAATTACCATGCCTTAATGCTATACTTCGGCTATACTTCAACACCTCAATAGTTACCAAGATTCAAAATCTGTTTTAGACAATTATTAGGAGCTGATATAT
>NZ_LGSU01000453.1 GCF_002260545.1 Hydrocoleum sp. CS-953
CTGGTTTACTCAAGAAAACTCTACGCATCTTTCTCAAAAGCAACTTTTCATTGCAAAACGTCAAAGGGGTAACTCTCGGATACTTAGCCAATGGTTTAAATGGTTAGCTCCAGGACTATTTGTCAAACGGTGGTTACTTTTGAGTGCTGCTGGTGTACTACTAAGTAGTTTAGGACTGGCAATATGGACGGGAATGACTCCTATTTTTTACACTCTACAAAAACTTAGGGAATTTTTGGGGTGGGTTACAACAATACTCCCTAACTATATTTCTGGTCCTCTAGTTATCCTTGCTGGCTTACTATTTATCTTTTTAGGACAAAATCGCAGCTTAAATACTATTACCCAAGTGTTAATGCCAGAGGGAGATGAAGAATTAGTAGATAGGTTACTCACCCATCGACGATTAAATAAAGGTCCAAAAGTTGTAGCTATTGGTGGTGGTACTGGTCTTTCCACTTTATTACGGGGCCTCAAGGGTTATAGTGCTAATATTACTGCTATTGTTACAGTGGCTGATGATGGTGGGTCTTCTGGTAGGTTGCGCCGAGAAATAGGAGTACTCCCGCCAGGAGATATTCGGAATTGTTTGGCAGCTTTAGCTAACGAGGAAAAGTTATTAACTGAGTTATTTCAGTATCGGTTTCGGGCTGGTGATGGTTTGGTGGGGCATAGTTTTGGCAACTTGTTTCTGACGGCTATGAGTGAGGTAACTGGAGATTTAGAAAGGGCTGTGGCTGCTAGTTCAAAGGTTTTGGCTGTCCAAGGTCAGGTTTTGCCTGCTACTCTTACTGATGTGCATTTGTGGGCAGAATTAGCTGATGGGCGACGTATTGAGGGCGAGTCTAATATTACCGAAGCGGGAGGCAAAATTGTCAAAATTGGCTGTACTCCTGAAAATCCTCCTGCTTTGCCTAAAGTTTTACAAGCTATAGAAGAAGCGGAATATATTATTATAGGTCCTGGTAGTTTATATACTAGCGTAATTCCTAATTTATTAGTCTCTGAAATTGCTGAGGCAATTGATTCTAGAAATATTCCTAGTATTTATATCTGTAATATTATGACTCAACCTGGGGAAACTACTGGATATAGTGTGGCTGACCATATTCGTGCTATTGATTTTGCTTGTGGTAAACGATTATTTGATACTGTTTTAGTGCAGGGAAAAAGTCCTTCGGCACAAGCATTAATTAAGTATGCTCAAGAAGATTCTCATCCAGTTTTTCTTGATCGAGAAGCAGTTAGAAATTTGGGGCGGAAAATTCTTTTAACTAATGTGATGTATGAGGATGAACAAACTGGTTTTGTTCGCCATGATCCGATGATGTTGGCACAGGTTTTATTACAGTGGTATAATAAAAGTTATACATAAATATAGTCATATATAGTCAAGTAACGTCAAATATCTTCGTTGATTTATACAAGCATAGCTACTAAATATTTGACAAAATTTAATAACTCCAAGGCCAAAGGTTTAATAGTATAATGAAATTGGCACGCTTAGTTTCAGACTAAATAATCAGAACAATTCCGCGCGTCCTCGAATCCTAATATAATTTTAACAAGAATGATTTATGAGATTAGTTGAGAGACATATTATTCAAGCAACACATCGGTTTGATCCTGAAATTGACCGACTGTGTTTCTTGTCTAAAAATCTCTATAACTATTCTAATTATTTAGTTCGTCAGTCTTTTATATTTGAAAAGACTTATCTTTCTTATTATGACCTGCAAAAAACACTATCTACTCAATTCATATATCAAGCAATTCCAGCTAAAGCATCTCAACAAATATTGATGATATTAGATAGAAACACCGAAGAGTTTTTTAGCAGCGAATGAAGTTTATAAACAGAACCCATCAAAGTTTAATGCTCGTCCTCGTATTCCGAAATATAAAAATAAAATAACACCGAAGAAATCTTGTAATTTATACGAGACAAGCTATCAGCAAAAAACAATTAAAACAAGGAATTATTAATCCTAGTAAAACAGGGATTTATCTAAAAACATTAGTACCTACTTCACGCTCTTAAACAAGTTCGTCTCGTCCCGAGACTTAACCATTATATAATTGAGGTGATTTATGAGAAATGTGAAAAACAATACGAGAAATGCGAAAAATCGTTCTGCCAGTATTGATATAGGATTAAACAATCTAGCTACATTTTCATGTCGGCGACAGCCGAAACTTTTAATCAANAGAGTGATAAATGGCAGACCGTTAAAATCTATCAATCAATACTATAACAAAGTGAAAAGCTTCCTACAATCTCAACTCCAGGAAAATAGATCGAGCAAAAGACTGAAAAAACTTTGCAATAAAAGAGAATTTAAAATCAATGACCCAATACGCGTATTGCATCTCGTTTAATTATTGATACTCTAATTAATCAGATGCAGAGGAACTTTGATAATTGGGCACAATGAAGAGTGGAAGCAGAAGATGAGTTTAGGGAAAAGAAACTTTTCATATTTTGTCTGTATTCCCTATAACAAGTTAATTGAAATGTTATCTTATAAAGCCAAGATGGTAGGCATAAATGTAATTCTTACAGAAGAATCTTATACTTCCGCATCAAGTTTTATAGATAATGATTTGATTCCTGTTTACAAGAAAGGTGAGAAAATAAGAGTCACTTTCTCAGGAAAAAGAATAAAGCGATGCAGCGCCGCCAAAGGGGGTTTCCCCCATGAGCGACTGCATCAAGACAAAGAGGAATGCAATCGTACCGCCAGCAAAAGATTAATCAATGAGTAAAGTCAACGGTTCTCTAAACATAATGAAAAAAGCAGCTCCCTTTTGTCTTTGACTATGGGATAGAGGAGCCAGTGCGTTGGGCGGGTCTCCCGACTTAAAGCAACTGGCGTGGTGTTGTAGTGCCTCCTGCGGAGGAGCTGCGCTAACACGAGCGTCAGAATAACACCTGCAATGCAGGAGGATATGTCATATTTGACCATATTTTTATGAACTATATTAGTTACAAATCTAACTATAATATTTTTCTCAAAAAAAATGAAAATTATCGACTCTTGGCTATTATTTAAGTTCTGGATTTCCTAATTTATCTTTATTTATCTTTAGGTTCTATCGTGTATATTCTCACGAGAAAATCCAAGAGTTATAGATTACAAAAAAACTATAGTGCTAGTGTTC
>NZ_LGSU01000454.1 GCF_002260545.1 Hydrocoleum sp. CS-953
AAAAAGAGACTAGAGACTAAAAATATATTATGGCTAAAAAAAGTGGTGAAGGACAAAAACTAATTAGTGATAATCGCCAGGCAAGATTTAATTATCATATTATAGAGACTTATGAAGCTGGCGTGGCATTACAAGGAACAGAAGTAAAATCAATTAGGGAAGGTAAAGTCAATTTACGGGATGGTTATGCTTTAATTCGTAATAATGAAGCATGGTTACTTAATGTTCATATTTCCCCATATCAAAAAGCAGGAGAGTTTTTTAATCACGAACCTCGCCGTAGTAGAAGACTATTATTACATAAACAAGAGATTCGGAAATTAATTGGAAAAGTGGAACAACAAGGATTAACTTTAGTACCCTTGAGGATGTATTTTAAGCGTGGTTGGGTAAAAGTTGATATTGCTTTGGCACAAGGTAAAAAACTTTATGATAAGCGTGAAACTATTAAGAGGCGAGACGATAAACGAAGTATGCAAAGAGCAATTAAACAATATTAGATTAACAAGTGCTACGCACTAGGGAACAGGGAATAGTAAACTGTCAAAGGATTTTTCGTATAGGGAAAAGCTCCGTTAACAGGATTTATAAATGTTTTAATCTTTGCTTCGACTGCTATGTGAGAGTAAATTTGATAATTTAGCATTGGGTAGAGTTTATTAAGATAGTCAAACTTAGGGGAAATTCAACTCCTAACTAAAGCCTATAGCATCATTATATGCGATAGCTTCTTTAATTTTTATTTGGTAAGCATTCAGCCGTCAGCTATCAGCTATCAGCTAAGGTTTTTATAGGGGTTTTCACTCATGTTGACTTGCATTACTTCTGCCTGAGTGCATAAGTGCCTTCTACCTTTAAGCCAAAATCTCTATATTCTATGAATCATGAAAAGCGGGCTTACTATGAACGACCATATATTCAATTTTTGCTCCTAGCAATAGGGAATATAAAATCTAGATACACAACAGCTTATATTTATTAACTCATTTATTTATTTAAAAGNCTATCAGCTAAGGTTTTTATAGGGGTTTTCACTCATGTTGACTTGCATTACTTCTGCCTGAGTGCATAAGTGCCTTCTACCTTTAAGCCAAAATCTCTATATTCTATGAATCATAAAAAGCGCGCTTACTATGAAGGACTATATATTCAATTTTTCTCAAAGGTAATAGGGAATATAAAATCTAGATACACAACAGCTTATATTTATTAACTCATTTATTTATTTAAAAGGCTGACAGCTGAGTGCTAATAGCTGAATGATTACTTTATTTGTGCCTATGGATGAAAATTACAAGCCATTCTTTTTCTCTAGAAAGTAATTTCTGAAATACCTGTTTGTGACTCACTGTTTTAACTATTCTTTGTTCAATTTTTCTACTCTTTTTTCTGGATAAATCTCCCAAAAATAATCTGTTTTATAATCATAATCAATACTTTTTAGTATCAAAATTAATGCTCAAAACTGCCAGAATTTTAGATGTTTTTGATCTGTGTATAAGAAGATAAATTTCCACCCCACCTGATTAACTTGGAGTGGAAAAATATCAACTTAATAACGACGCATTTCATTCAGAAACTTATTTTGATAACGCAAAAACTCTTTTCGAGATTCTTGGGAACGACGTTTATTATATCTGTAAATAGACTCACGCAAATTTTCTAATTCCTGAATTCGACGTCTCTGATCCTGGAGAAACCCTTGCTGAAACCTTAGATATTCCCTGTGCCACTCATTAAAACGACGTTGACCATCACGAACTAACATTTGACGATAATGTTCGTGATCCAACTTATCTATAGGAACATTACTTAAATCTCTCATAACTCAATACCTCTCAAACTAAAGTTTTAAATCTTAAAATTTTAACATTTTATTTATTTAATATCAAATCCTATAGCTTCTGACTTGTGCGTAGCGCCATAATACTCATTCCAGCCCAAGAAACTTTTTTTTCTGTATAAGTTACAAACCTAGCTTTACCAGTAACTAAATCATACTTAAAAATTTGACCATTAAATATAGCAAATAATTCATCACCGTAAAAATCTAGACAACCAGAATTCTTAACTCCACTACCACCACCAATAGTAATAGGACTAGCATTATTATTAAGTCGCATCAGATATCTTTGCCGATTATAATTATTACCAAAATCTGAATAACCCCTACCTTTACTATCAAAAGCTAAACCACCACAATAAAGAGGATAATAAGATTTATAAGACTTAATAACTCTTCCTGCACCTGTCTTTAAATTTACTGTTAATAATGTTTGAGGACCCATTGCATAGAGAGCATTTCTATGTTGAGAAAAAGCCAAACTACCTACTTTACTATTACCTAATTTACCAATAATTTTAGTTTTGGCAGTATTAGGATTTATTCTGACTAAATCTGTTGTTTTTGAGTCCCGCCATCGAATTCCATAAAGTATATTTCCACAAAAAGCAATATCTACTATCTGCATACCCATAGAACCAATTAAGACTGTTTTACCAGACTCTATATCTAAAGTATAAAGATGACTTGCCTTACCCTTAGAGTATAAATCTTGAATATAAATTAATCCTTCATTCTGTTTATAAACTTCGTCTGATATTTCTGAAGTTTCTGCGGGGGAAACTAGGTCTGGGTCTTCTTGTTCTATATCGATGGGCGGTGTCGATGACTCCTGGAAAAATGGGAGACCTAATGGGGATGGTTCGTCTATATCGGTTGGTAATTCCGAGAACTCTGACTGTGACGTTGGTGGATCTGATTCTGGTTTTTTTTTGGCTTTCCCAGGGGTTTTGTCTGGTGGTTTTTTGTCTTTTTATTTTGCTTACTACCAAGTAATTTTTCTGTAACTTTTTCTAGTCCTTCAGGTAATTTTTCTGCAACTTTTTCTAATCCTTCAGGTAGTTTTTCTGTAACTTCCTCTAGTCCTTCAGGTAATTTTTCTGCAACTTCCTCTAGTCCTTCAGGTAATTTTTCTGTAACTTTTTCTAGTCCTTCAGGTAATTTTTCTGCAACTTTTTCTAATCCTTCAGGTAATTTTTCTGCAACTTTTTCTAATCCTTCAGGTAATTTTTCTGCAACTTCCTCTAGTCCTTCAGGTAATTTTTCTGTAACTTCCTCTAGTCCTTCAGGTAATTTTTCTGTAACTTCCTCTAGTCCTTC
>NZ_LGSU01000455.1 GCF_002260545.1 Hydrocoleum sp. CS-953
CTTCTCACACTCCCCACACTCCTTATCTCCCCACACTCCCAAGCCTTGGACGAGATACAGCAGTAGGAAACATTTTCTTAAACTCAAAACGTCGCTCTTGGGGTGAGTCTGGAGTCATATAACTCCATAAAGTTTCCCAATAGAAAAAAGATACTCCAGCAAAATTGCGATCGCGTACTGCTTTTACCTGTTGTTGAACTTTTTCAATTTTCATTAGCGTTTTCATAGTCCCTGTGAGAATACCAATACTGAAAGGAATTTTATTTTTAGCATTTTTGACGGCAGGTTGTTCCAACTCTTCTACAAATGAGGGTAGATCGTTTCGATACACCTGCAAAATAAATTCATCTACTAAGCCTCTCTCGATCCAAGTTTGCCAGTCTTGTAGATANCCAATACTGAAAGGAATTTTATTTTTAGCATTTTTGACGGCAGGTTGTTCCAACTCTTCTACAAATGAGGGTAGATCGTTTCGATACACCTGCAAAATAAATTCATCTACTAAGCCTCTCTCGATCCAAGTTTGCCAGTCTTGTAGATATAATTTGTAGGCAAAATCATAAGGATTAGAAGATACAGACACAATACAGTTGGGTTTAATAGCTTTGATAGATTTATAAAGTCTTTCCATAAAGGCAGTAATTTGATTTGCCCGCCATTGCATCCATTCTGGATCTGTAAAATCTTCTGGAGGCATTTTGCCCTGATGTTGTTCTCGATAAAGGTGAACTGTAACCGGATCGTAGCCAAATTGTACTGGCATTCCGAAGCGATCGTCTATTTGAATTCCATCGACATCGTATTTTTTTACAACCTCTAATATTAGGTCTTGAATAAAGTTTTGCACCTGGGGATGAATGGGGTTAAGCCAGACATTGTAGATGGAGAGCGACTGCTGCAATTGGGTTAATAAAGACTGTTCATCTGATTCTGGGAGCAAATCTTTTAACTCTAATTCAAAGAAACCCTCAGAAAAATTTCTATTTTTGTCAAGACTTGTTGTTACCCAGTGAGGATGACGTTTGACTAATAAAGAGTTGATGGGAGCCATGAAACCATATTCAAACCAAGGGATAACTCGTAAACCTTGGCGATGGGACTGTTTAAATATTTCTCTGAGTACATCTTGACCAAGACGAAATGTAGTAAGAGTTTGGTCTTGAGGTTGACCTATGACTCTTTTGGCGACATCACTGGGGTAAAAGGTGTTACCTCGGTTCCAGGTTACAGGATAAACAGTGTTGAAATTGAGTAGAGAAAGTTGACGGAGGGCGCGATTAATTGCCCACGGGGCGAATAATACGCTACTACTAACGTTAGTTATCCAGACTCCCCGCACTTCTTTTTTTTCTGGTGTAGCTTTGGCGATGACTGGAGTTGGAGAGGTAAATATTGTGCTTAGGGAAATAGAGAGGAGGGCGATCGCTACTCCCACTACTAGCCATATTTTTAATCGTTTGAATTTATGATTAATTTTATAAGTCATTATTTTGATAAATTTTCCAACTTTCCACCTAAACCAAATAACCACAACGTTTGTAGAGATGTTCTACAGAAACTTCCTACTAAGCCGACATAGATAAAATGGTGCGTTGCATCATTGCGGGCGGGTTTATATAATCAAATGTGAAAACTCATTAATTTAAGGGAGAAACCCGCCCCTACTATTGCAACATTTTAGGTGTGTCACGCCACTACTGGACTAATTCTGACTTCTAACTTCTGACTTCAGTATTAGCGATCGCTCTTGCCAAAGCATCCATAGCTTCGGTTACTTCAGTTTCAGTAACTATCAGTGGAGGCACAAACCGCAAAACTTTTGGACCCGCAGGCACAAGTAACAAACCTTCATTCATGGCAGCTTTAACTATATCAATAGAAGTCAATTCTATATCTGCATTTAACTCTATACCATTAATCAAACCCCAACCGCGCACTTCGGTAAATAAGTTAGGATATTTGGCTGCAATAGCATTTAATCCTACTCGCAACTGTTCTCCCCTCTGCTGTACATTTGTCAATAAATTTTCCTGTTCCAAAGTTTGACAAACCGCCAACGCTACCGCACAAGCAAAAGGGTTTCCGCCAAAAGTGCTAGCATGACTGCCTGGTTCAAATACATCACAGTGAGATTTACATAACATTGCGCCGATGGGGATACCCCCTCCTAACCCCTTAGCGGAAGTGAAAATATCTGGTTCAATGCCAAGATTTTCATATCCCCAAAGTTTGCCACTGCGACCCATTCCTACTTGTACTTCATCTAATATTAAAAGAATACCTTTCTCGTTGCAAATTTCTCTAATTCTTTGGAAATAAGCTACATCACCAGGGCGCACACCTCCTTCTCCCTGGAGTGCTTCTAACATAATAGCTGCAACTTGCCGTTTGTCTTTGTCTAATTCGGCGATCGCGCTTTCTATAGCAGTAATATCATTGTAGGGTACATAATAAAATCCTGGCATTAATGGACTAAAACCTTTGTGATATTTCGGTTGTCCAGTTGCAGTAATAGTTGCCAGAGTTCTTCCATGGAAACTAGCATGGGCGGTCAAAATTGTAGGATTTTCGATATTTAACTTTTCGTGAGCATATTTTCGAGCTAATTTGATTGCTCCTTCGTTAGCTTCTGCTCCAGAATTACAGAAAAATGCTTTGTCAGCACAGGAATGTTCTATTAACCACTGTGCCAATTCTCCCTGAACTGGGATATAGTATAGATTAGATACATGATGCAATCTTTTAATTTGCTCTGACACTGTTGCCATCATCACAGGGTGAGCGTGACCGAGAGTACAGGTAGCAATTCCAGCAACAAAATCTAAATATTCTTTTCCTTCAGTATCCCAAACGCGACAACCTTCTCCCTGTTCGAGGGCAATGGGAAAACGCCCGTAAGTGTTCATTACATAAGCGTTGAAGTTGTCAGCACTAAATGTTGTATATCCACCAGGTGTTTCTAAAGACTGTTTAACTATTGTTTCTGGAGTCATAAATTATATCCTCAATTATACCCTCTAAATCAAAATTAACCTCAATATTAACTGAATATTAGGAGATAATATATATTTTTTCCAGTTTTTTTAATTTATCATATTTTTACAAAAAATAATGTCATATTTTATCAATTATCATTGATATCATTCGTTATTATTTAGATTAT
>NZ_LGSU01000456.1 GCF_002260545.1 Hydrocoleum sp. CS-953
TCCTAAAAGATATAGTAAAGCCATTCTTACAGCAATACCACTGGTTACTTGTTGAGAAATTAAACTTAACTGGGGGTCATCCATTAAATCAGAACTAATTTCTACTCCTCGGTTAACAGGTCCGGGGTGTAATATTTTAACTCCTGGTTGACAAAGTTTGAGGCGATCGCGTGTAATGCCAAATAGTTGATGATATTCTCGTAAACTAGGTAGTAAATGTTGAGTCATTCTTTCTTTTTGTAGGCGTAAAGTCATCACAAAATCTGCCTTTTCTAATGCAGGTTCAATATCCCAATGTACAAATAATTTACCAGGTCTATTATTACCAAATTCGGCAAAATATTGAGGTAATAAAGTAGGGGTTCCTGCTAAATGTAATTCAGCACCAGAAGCTGTCAAACTCCAAATATTAGAGCGTGCTACTCTAGAGTGAATAATATCTCCTACAATAGCAATTTTTTTTCCTTCTAAAAGTTCTATTCTAGGTTCAGTTGAATTTAACAATTTACAAATAGTAAATAGGTCAAGTAAAGCTTGAGAAGGATGTTCATGTTGACCATCTCCAGCATTAAGAACTCGAACTTGATAACCGTTTCGATCCATTGCAGAAGCGATCGCTGCTGGTACTCCTGCATCCCGATGTCTAATGACCATCATATCTGTTCCCATTGCTAGATAGGTCATTGCTGTATCAAGAATAGTTTCTCCCTTGGTAAGAGAAGAACTTCCTGGGGCAAAATTTAGGGTATCTGCAGATAAACGTTTAGCAGCTAATTCAAAACTATTACGGGTGCGTGTTGAGGGTTCAAAGAATAAATTTGCTACTACTTGACCTTGTAATGCAGGTACTTTTTTCATCCTGCGACCTAAAACTTCTTGAAAACTAGCGGCTGTTTGGAGTATGATATTATATTCTTCAGGTGTAAATTTTGCTAGAGATAGAATATGGCGATGAGTCCAAGAGTTTGTAGACATTTTCGATTGAATTTTTGTGAAATAATTATCAGTTAATTAAAGCTTGCTGAAAAAGTCTGATTAGTGAGGGTAGGAGTCAGGAGTCAGGAGTCAGGAGTCAGGAAGAATGGGTATGGGAGCGAGGAGGCAAGAGGAATAATTATCCCTTGATTTTCCTGCTATAATCAACCCAAAATCCTAACATGCATGACCATCAAGTAGCTCCAAACCAGGTACTTTTTCCAAACTTAAAAAGCCACTTACCTTTATTTGTCAATGCTTTTAGATTTAATCAGCCAACCCTAATTAATCAGCTTTTATCAATCTTATCTTATAGGGTTTATGCCTATTTCATAAAATATTCCTCTAGGTCATTTCAGTTATCAGTTATCAGTTATCAGTTATCAGTTATCATTCAATAATTGATAATTACCTATCCCTACAAGAAAGAGGATTGAATAAAAAGAAAATTTTTTCTTGTTTCTCCTTGAAAGGAGAGGCTTTAAACCTTTATTTTTCGGTCAAGTCAATTTTGAAAAAATTATAGGCTGTATTCTACTGGCAACATGAAAAGGCGGTAATAATTTCACAGAATAAATAAAATAATATTTCCCTACCGCCGTAACTCACATAACACTTAATATTTGAAGCGTTTCTCAGATTTATTTTACAGATACTTTCTCAGGTTAATTATCCTATTTAAAATTAACCCAATTCTGCAGTCATACTAATTACTGTTTCGACGGTTTTACCAGGTTCAGCAATTAATAAATGTTCGCCAGTATTCATGGCATTCCGAGGACCAGTCCAAGGTTCTAAACAATAAAAATCTTTACCTTTTACTGTCCAAAAAACTAAAGTTGAATAATTACTATCGTAGTTAATAGTTAACTTTAAATTGCGACTTTTATCAGTCACTACTGCTGATTGTTTTGACAAATTAACAAACGCCCAATCAATTTCTTCAGCGTCAAAATCAAACACTCCAGAAAAAGTATTAACAGTTTGGTCGCCTTTAAGTTTATATTCATTTGAAGGTAAATAAAACTCTAATTGAGTCTTATCAGCAACAGCAAAATAAGGGTGAATACCTGTAGAAAATGGCATAGGTTTTTGAGATAAATTAGTGTGAGCATATCGCAGCTCTAAAGTATTACCCCGCAATATATAGGTATAATTTAACTCAAAATTAAATGGATATACTGCCAGAGTTTCATCATTACTGCGGAGACTTACAGTAATACTTGCACCATTATCGGTAGACTGTTGTGTAACTTGCCAAGGAAGGGTACGAGCAAAACCATGTTGCTTAAGTTTGTAAGTTTCTCCGTCTAGGGTGTAGGTATCATCGGGTAGGTTGCCACAGATAGGAAATAATAAAGGAATACCACCGCGCACTGAAAGAGTGGGGTCGGCAAAACGTTCCTTATCCATGTAAAATATTTTTTGCTCTTGAGTGCGCCAGTCAGTAACAACCCCACCTCTTTCAGGTACAACAACGACCATAGACTGAGTAGTTTCGTCAGAGAGAATATAGGGTTGATTTTGTCCAGGGTTAGCAGCCATAGATAATTTTCCTTAAAATAACTGCTATTAAGGTCTCACAGAATTGTCTAAAAATCTATTCATCTACTGAAGCTCCCGGAAGCTGATGGTGAAAATTTTCCTTTTATTACTATTGAACAATAGTCGTTTCATCTGCTGAAGTTCCCGGAGACGGATTCTATTACTATTGAGCAATAGTCGTTTCATCTGCTGAAGCTCCCAGATGCGGATGGTAAAATTTTCTCTTCTATTGCGTATAGAGCAATAGTTATTTCATTTGCTGAAGCTCCCGGAAGTGGATGGTGAGAATTTTCTCTTCTATTGCGTATAGAGCAATAGTCATTTCATTTGCTGAAGCTTCCGGAGATAGTAGTTTCATTTGTTGAAGTTCCCGGAGGCGGATGGTGAAAATTCCTTCTATTGCATATAGAGCAATAGTAGTTTCATTTGCTGAAGCTCTCGGAGACGGATGATGAAAATTTTCTCTTCTATTGCGGATAGAGAAATAGTAGTTTCATTTGCTGAAGCTCCCGAAGACGGATGATGAAAATTTTCCTTCTATTGCGTATAGAGCAATAGTAGTTTCATTTGCTGAAGCTCTCGGAGACGGATGATGAAAATTTTCTCTTCTATTGCATATAGAGAAATAGTCATTTCATTTGCTGA
>NZ_LGSU01000457.1 GCF_002260545.1 Hydrocoleum sp. CS-953
CATTAGGGAGTAGGGGAGTGGGGGAGTAAGGTAGGGACGTTGCATAAGGGCGTCCGTACGGGAGAAGGACTGTTGTTGGGTTTTGTTCCATGCTGCGCAACGAAGTTCGCGTTACATGTCGCGTTAGCGAAACAAACCAACCTACATTTATTGCACCATTTAAGGTGTGTCAGTCTAGTACAAAAAGTTAGTATTTAGGGTAGACAAGGGCAGAAAAATCAAGGGACAACTCTTTCTCCTACCTGGTCTATAATTCCCATATCTCCTGTAGGTCGCCTTTCATGTCGGCGACAGCCGAAATCCGACAATTTCCCCTATCTGAGGACTAACTCCTGACTTTTCCCCTCACTCATAAGACTTTTTCAGCAAACCCTAAATAAAGTTAAGATATTTTTCTGGAAGAATGCACTTAATAATTCTTACCCAGACCTGAATTTTACTGACAGCTATTATCTTTGTATTAAGTCGAACTTCATGGAGAAATGGTATGACTTCTGACTTTAGCTATATCAGCCTCTTTTGAAAAACTGCATTTGGTATGTATGAATAACTAGGGCTTGCTGATTAACTCTCAAAGTATTTACAAATAAAGGCTTTAGTCTTTTTGGATCTAAAAAAGTGCCAGCTTTTCGGTCGCTCAAGGTCAAAAAGTTAATATTTTGAGCAAACAAGGGCGGAAAAATCAAGGGACAATTCTTCCTACTACCTGGTCTATAATTCCCATTTCTCCTGTACATCGCCTTTCATGTCGGCGACAGCCGAAATCCGACGGTTCACCTATCTGTAGGGGCGAATAACCATTTGCCCCTACGACTCCTGACTCTTCCCCTCACTCATAAGACTTTTTCAGCAAACCCTAATTATAAAAAATTGCATAAAATTATGTTTGATAGTTTAGTATAGCTATAACTATTACCAGATTTGACTAATAAAAATCAAAATTATTATCTCTAAAATTAATATGAATATGACTAATACACCAATTACTAACAACCGTTGGCAATTTTGGATTGACCGTGGGGGTACATTTACAGACATAGTTGCTAAGTCTCCTGACGGTAAAATTATTATTCATAAATTATTATCAGAAAATCCAGAACGCTACTCTGATGCACCAGTTCAAGGAATTAGAGAAATATTAGGAATTTCTCAAAATGAACCTATACCTTCACAAGAAATAGAAGTTATTAAAATGGGTACAACTGTTGCTACAAATGCTTTATTGGAAAGGAAAGGCGATCGGACAGTTTTGGTTATTAATAAAGGTTTTAAAGATGCTCTAAGAATTGGTTATCAAAACCGCCCTAATATTTTTGCTCGACAAATTATTTTGCCGGAAATGCTCTATGAAAAAGTCATCGAAGTTGAGTCACGTTATACAGCTAAAGGGGAAGAAATAATTCCACTTCAAACAACAGAATTAATTCCTCAACTTGAAACAGCATACAAGGAAGGAATTAGAAGTTGCGCTATTGTATTAATGCACGGTTATCGCTATCCGAAACACGAACAAAAAATTCAAGAAATTGCTCAAGAAATTGGATTTACTCAAATATCTGTTTCCCATGAAGTTAGTCCTTTAATGAAATTAGTTAGTCGGGGAGATACTACTGTAGTTGATGCTTATTTATCACCAATTTTACGACGATATGTTAATCAGGTTAGTAGTTATTTAGAATCCTTTGGCAAGTCTGAAACAGACAATATAATTTTCGGGGAAAATTTCTCTTTGGAAAGAGAGGAAATAGAGGTTGAGGTAGGAGAGAAAACAGAGACGAAACAAGATTTAACTTTGAACTTAGAAAAAGATAGTTTTAACAGTAAAGATGCCTCAAAAATCAATCCAATTAAACAAAATTCCTCTTTGGAAAGGGAAAAAATAGAGGTTGAGGTAGAAGAAAAAAAAGAGCATAGACAAGATGTAACTTTCAACTTAGAAAAAGATAGTTTAAGCAGTAAAGACGCCTCAAAAATCAATCCAATCCAAGAAAATTATTCTTTGGAAAGGGAAGAAATAAAGGTTGAGGTAGAAGAAAAAAAAGAGCATAGACAAGATGTAACTTTCAACTTAGAAAAAGATAGTTTTAGCAACAAAGATGCCTCAAAAATAAATGAGGTGAAACTAATGTTTATGCAGTCGAACGGCGGTTTAACAGATGCTCAAAAATTTCAAGGAAAAGATAGTATTTTATCTGGTCCTGCTGGTGGAATTGTTGGAGCAGTTCAAACAAGTAAAATGGCAGGTTTTCATAAAATAATTAGCTTCGATATGGGTGGTACTTCTACCGACGTTGCTCATTACGCCGGAGCAGCAAATAAAACAATAGAATATGAACGAGAATTTGAAACAGAAATTGCTGGAATACGTCTACGAACTCCGATGATGTCGATACATACTGTTGCTGCTGGTGGAGGTTCAATTTTATTTTTTGATGGGGCTAGATATCGTGTTGGACCTGAATCTGCTGGAGCAAATCCCGGACCTGCTGCTTATGGAAAAGGCGGATCTTTAACAGTCACAGATTGTAATGTAATGGTGGGAAAAATACAGCCAGAATTTTTTCCTAAAGTGTTTGGAAAGGAGGGAAATTTACCTTTAAATTTGGAGATTGTTAGAGAAAAGTTTGCTCAGTTAGCAGCGGAAATAGGTAATAGTAAAAAACCGGAAGAGGTGGCAAGTGGATATTTAGCTATTGCTGTGGAAAAAATGGCAAATGCGATTAAAAAAATCTCTCTGCAAAAAGGTTATGATATTTCGGAATATACTCTTTGTTGTTTTGGTGGTGCGGGAGGTCAACACGCTTGTTTAATTGCTGATGCTTTGGGAATGAAACAAATTTTTATTCATCCTTATGCGGGAGTTTTATCTGCTTATGGGATGGGATTAGCAGATATTCGAGTGATGAAAGAAAAGGCAGTTGAAAAAATACTAACTCCAGAATTATTGCCAGAGTTGAAGGGAATTTTTACTAAGCTAGAAACTGAAGCAAAGCAAGAGTTAATAACAGAAAATTCTTCGTCGGAAAATTCAAATTTAGAATCTACAACAGATTTAATTTCAGAAAGGAATAATTTTGACAATCAAGATGCTGCTGTTACACCTTTGTCAGAAACTGAAGCAAAACAAGAGTTAATAACAGAAAATTCTTCGTCGGAAAATTCAAAT
>NZ_LGSU01000458.1 GCF_002260545.1 Hydrocoleum sp. CS-953
TACAGGCTCTTCCTCTGTGGCCTCGTTAGACCCTGTTCATACCCCTTTAGTCTCTAAAGGCTCCTAACAGGAACGAGTCGCACCCAGCCTTTGCTCGCGGTATCGTTCCTTGGTAACTGGTATTTTCCCGCTTTTAAACCAGCTTCACCAGGTTGATGTTCAGTCTCTACTCCGTGGTCTATGCTGTCAACCCAACAACAAGGCGGATGGAATTTCACCATCAAGGTGATAAGAGTTATCCAGTGACCTAATATTTAACCTCCTTTTAGATTGGTCACGGACGGCCATTCATATCTAGTTTCCTAGCTTAGTGGCCAACGAGTCGCACATCCTAAAGCATTTTCAGACTCCCGACTCCCAAAGAATTTTGTCGTTACTGGTTATGAAAATGGCTTTAATACTAACTTGATAAATTGTTGCAATTAGTTAGGCTGTTGATGAATAGCTTAAATACCATTCCTTACCATTGATATTCTCTGTTTACTCAAAAGGACATTTGATGTAAAGTTTTTCTAATTTCCAGCCCACCTGATAGGGCGGAGTCTTTGTAAGATTCTTTTGTTAATTATTAATTATTGAACTTTTTCTCCAGTATTGATTGAACGACCATAGACCTTAACTCTTTCCATATTGATGCTGCAAGGTCGGTTTCATACCGTTGTGATTGGTAGATCGACTGCCAACTGAGGAGATAATTTTTACCACTACTAATATACTAGAAAGTTGCCTGCTTCAGGACGAGGTTTGAATCACAATTTTTTGGTCAAAAAGATATTTCCAAATGTCAACAGACTTGATCTATACCCCAAAAATCAAAAAATAATAATAATAATAATAATCTGTGTTGTTATTGCTAAGAGGTTTTCAAACTGCTGAATGATTTTTGGTCAAGAGAAAATATAATATTATATTATTTGAAAGACTATTGGTTACCAGCTAAATCTTGGCAAGTGGGCCATAGCAGTTAGAGATTTAAAATTGGAGAAACTATAGACAAAGTTTGTGGGTACATTATATTAAGGATACTGACTAAACTAATCACCATATTTGTCAAAATAAAGCAATAATTAAAAGTATGTCAAAAATAGATGTTTAATTCTATACATGGCTATTATTTTTAAGTCTCAACTAATACTTAGGTCATATCTACCGCTAAACACTAAGCTAGTAAGTATATAAAACCACCTAAAAGGATTAATATTGCTATCATAAAAGAGAGTTACTAGCCAGTATATTGAATCAAACAAATATCTATCACTCGATCTAAATTAATTAACATAGGCCAAAAACCTAATCCTATGAAAATTTTAATCAATACCTATATTTAACTTCTAATATAATTTAAACCCAAGCTATCAGGCAGAAAAAAATGAGCAAAGTTCTAGTTGTAGAAGATAGCGTTACCCAAAGAGAAATGATATCACAACTTCTCAAAAATAGTGGATTAGCAGTTACCGTTGCTAATGATGGAGTAGAAGCTTTGGGACGACTACAAAATACTAAACCCGATATAGTGGTATTAGATATTGTGATGCCAAGAATGAATGGCTATGAAGTCTGCAGGAGAATCAAATCCGATCCTAAAACCAAGAATATTCCAGTAGTAATGTGTTCTTCAAAGGGAGAGGAATTTGACCGTTACTGGGGCTTAAAACAAGGTGCAGATGCCTACATTGCTAAACCATTCCAGCCCACAGAACTGGTAGGAACAGTTAAACAATTGTTAAGACGTTAAGTTTAATAATCTATGGTAGGCAATGAAGAGTTTTTACCAGGCCAAGGTACAGGAGGAATCCAAGAATTAGAAAATCCTGAAGGTGAGCAACATTTACGATTTTATTTACCTTCGGGTAATGAGTTTGCTTTACTAGCAACAGATATTCGAGAAGTGATTTATCAATCTCCAGAGGGTATTACAGCTATTCCCAATGTCTCGCCCTTACTTTTAGGAACGATAAATGTAAGGGGACGAGTGATTTGGGTAGCCGATCTAGCTCAATTCCTTGGAGACCCAATCCCAGTTAATACCGATCAACCTGAGATTAAAATAATTGCAGTAGAAGACCAAGACATTATATTAGGACTAGCAGTTGAACGGATTGTGGGAATGCAGTGGCTTGATGAAAAGAAGCTGAAAATGCCCACAGATATTGCAGATGGTATGGCTCCCTTCTTACGAGGAGAGTGGGTTTTTGATGAGAAGGGAGAGCAGGTTCTGAGGCTACTGGATCAAGAAGCAATTATTCGCTCGGCTCGATGGGCAGCCTAAAAGGGACGTTTTTGCTGACGCAAAGCTCCGCTAACGGCTAAGAGCCGACATAAAACGCTGTGCGACATGTTTGCGGAGCATTCCGTCAGGAAATGCGGAGCATTCCGGAACGGAAAACGCATTTTTGCCTGTGCAACGTCCGTACAGTTGATAAGTCAACATAATTATTTGATTCAGTTGTATATCTTAAATATATAAGATTTCTGAATGAGGCTGATTCCCAATTCCTAAATCCGTTAATGATAAAATTAAAAAAACAAAAATAAATAATATTATTATCTTGAGAGAGGGACAGCAAATGACATCATCCAGCACAGACTTTTTACAAGATTATCAAAAGGTAGAAGATGCCTACAGTCATGGTAACTATGAAGAAGCAGCAGCTTTAGTTTATAACTTAATTCAGGATTATCCAGAAGACCCTAGTTCTCGTCTGCTTTGTGGTCATATATATTGTTATGGACTTCATCAGTATGATGTAGCTAAAGAACAATATCAGTTAGTTTTAGACCTCAGTGACGATCCAGAACTGCTGAACTATGCTCAACAAGGTATCAGCGATAGTGAGCAATTTATTACAGATTATCCAGCTAGCTTGAGTGAGTCTGAAGAAATGCTGGAAGGTATTAACTTTGATGACTATCAGAATGAAGAATCTATAGAAGGACAAGTTTCTAGTGAATTGGAAGCGATAGCAGATCAAAATAGTCTAGAATTAGATACAAAAGACCTGGAAAATATCACAGACCCAGAACTAATCCTCAATGAAAATAGTCTAGAATTAGATACAAAAGACCTGGAAAATATCACAGACCCAGAACTAATCCTTGATGAAAATAGTCTAGAATTAGATACAAAAGACCTAGAAAATATCACAGATCCAGAACTAATCCTTGAT
>NZ_LGSU01000459.1 GCF_002260545.1 Hydrocoleum sp. CS-953
AGGGAATAGGGAATAATATTAAATCCGGTAGTATCGGTCTAAATTAGATAAAGAGTGTGGGAAGGGTGGGGAGTGTGAAAAGTGTGGGAAGATAGAGATATCTAGAAATATAACAATAGCTGAAAATGGAACATTTTTTTATACTGAATTAAGCGGATTTGATATTAAGGAGGAAGAAAAAAGGTAGAAAATGATATAATTAGGTGGCTTCTATTTTAAATTAGTTTCAGGGAATAGAAAATAATTTTTGTGGATAATTTTAGACAAATTTTTACCATAAATTATATCAAATTCCTTAGTATCGGTACAATTCAATATTGTAGGGGTTTGGTGACCAAACCACTACAAAACTTATTCTCCAAAGTCGGCAGATTTGATATTACTTTACCGACTATAAAGTAAGATGATAAAAGAACAAAAATACCTAATATTTAGCTAATGTTAGAACACGACATAATTATAGTAGGCGGCGGTCTTGCTGGTTGTCGCGCTGCTGTGGAAATAGCTCGCAAAAATCCTAGTTTAGATGTGGCGGTTGTTGCCAAAACTCACCCCATTCGTTCTCACTCTGTCGCTGCTCAAGGTGGAATAGCTGCTTCCCTACAAAATGTAGACCCTGAAGATAGTTGGAAAGCTCATGCTTTTGATACTGTAAAAGGTTCCGACTATTTGGCAGACCAAGACGCAGTAGAAATTTTAGCGAAGGAAGCACCAGATGTAATTATTGACTTAGAACATTTGGGAGTATTATTCTCTCGTTTGCCAGATGGTCGTATTGCTCAACGTCCTTTCGGCGGTCACTCCCACAACCGCACTTGTTATGCTGCGGATAAAACTGGTCACGCTATTTTGCATGAGTTGGTAAATAACCTCCAGCGTAATGGGGTAAAAGTATATCAGGAATGGTATGTCATGCGTCTGATCTTGGAAGAAGGTCAGGCAAAAGGCTTAGTTATGTATCATATTTTGGATGGGGAAATAGTTGTACTTCGAGCAAAGGCGATAATGCTTGCCACTGGTGGTTATGGTCGGGTGTTTAATACCACTTCTAATGATTATGCTTCGACTGGGGACGGTTTGGCAATGGCTGCAATGGCAGGTTTGCCTCTGCAAGATATGGAATTTGTGCAGTTTCATCCCACTGGTTTATATCCAGCAGGGGTTTTAATTTCTGAGGCGGTGCGCGGTGAGGGTGCTTATCTAATTAATAGTGATGGCGATCGCTTTATGGCGAATNGGGTGTTTAATACCACTTCTAATGATTATGCTTCGACTGGGGACGGTTTGGCAATGGCTGCAATGGCAGGTTTGCCTCTGCAAGATATGGAATTTGTGCAGTTTCATCCCACTGGTTTATATCCAGCAGGGGTTTTAATTTCTGAGGCGGTGCGCGGTGAGGGTGCTTATCTAATTAATAGTGATGGCGATCGCTTTATGGCGAATTATGCTCCGAGTCGGATGGAGTTGGCTCCTCGTGATATTACTTCCCGTGCTATTACTTTGGAAATTCGTGCTGGTCGCGGAATTAATATGGATGGTAGTGCAGGAGGTCCGTTTATTTATCTGGATCTGCGACACATGGGTCGGGAAAAAATTATGAGTAAGGTGCCGTTTGCTTGGGAAGAGGCTCATCGTCTTGTAGGTATTGATGCGGTGAACAAACCGATGCCAGTTCGTCCGACTGCTCATTATTCTATGGGTGGCATTCCTACTAATACTGATGGTAGAGTTTTGGCGAGTGCTGATGGTTTGGTGGATGGGTTATTTGCTGCGGGGGAATGTGCTTGTGTTTCGGTACATGGGGCGAACCGTTTGGGAAGTAATTCTTTGTTGGAATGTGTGGTTTATGGACGACGCNGTAGAGGCGCTCATAGTCGAGAAGATTTTCCGCAACGAAATGATGAGGTCGCGGAATTAATATGGATGGTAGTGCAGGAGGTCCGTTTATTTATCTGGATCTGCGACACATGGGTCGGGAAAAAATTATGAGTAAGGTGCCGTTTGCTTGGGAAGAGGCTCATCGTCTTGTAGGTATTGATGCGGTGAACAAACCGATGCCAGTTCGTCCGACTGCTCATTATTCTATGGGTGGCATTCCTACTAATACTGATGGTAGAGTTTTGGCGAGTGCTGATGGTTTGGTGGATGGGTTATTTGCTGCGGGTGAATGTGCTTGTGTTTCGGTACATGGGGCGAACCGTTTGGGAAGTAATTCTTTGTTGGAATGTGTGGTTTATGGACGACGCACTGGAGCAGCGATGGCTGAGTTTGTAGAGGGTAGAAAGTTACCTGATGTTGAGGAGGAAGGTTATTTAGAGGAGGCGCGGGAACAAGTTCAGGGTTTGTTAGAGCGCTCTGGAGAATATCGCATTGATTTTTTACNTGTTGAGGAGGAAGGTTATTTAGAGGAGGCGCGGGAACAAGTTCAGGGTTTGTTAGAGCGCTCTGGAGAATATCGCATTGATTTTTTACGGCAGCAGTTTCAGGATGCAATGAGTGAACATTGTGGTGTGTTTCGTTCCCAGGATGTAATGCAGCAAGGGTTGGAAAAATTGGAGCAGTTGCAGGAGCAGTATCAGCAGGTTTATTTGGATGATAAGGGTAAGTCTTGGAATACGGAAATTATTGAGGCGTTGGAGTTGCGGAGTATTATTGTTGTGGGTGAGACAATTTTAAGTTCGGCGTTGAGTCGTCAGGAAAGTAGAGGCGCTCATAGTCGAGAAGATTTTCCGCAACGAAATGATGAGCAGTTTTTACAGCATAGTTTAGCTTATTATTCGTTGGCGGGAATTGATATTAATTATCGACCTGTGGCAATAACTATGTTTGAACCACAAGAGCGGAAATATTAAATTAATAATGGATAATGGATAATTGATAATTGATAATGGATAATTGATAATTAATCCATTGGGTTTAAAACCTCTCCTTTTGAGGATAAAAAAGAAATAAGATTTCCCCACTTGGTTCTATCCTTTCGGTTTTAACCAGATTCATTATTCATTATCCATTAATGAATTGTTCCTTCTTTCTTTTTATACCAATTTCCTGGAAATCATAATAATTTTCGGAGTATTTTTGCAGCCCTAATCATTCTGATTGGAATCTTTGTGTCTCTACGATTCCTTGATATTTCTATTGTTCCTATTTTAGCTGGAGCAGGTGTTGT
>NZ_LGSU01000046.1 GCF_002260545.1 Hydrocoleum sp. CS-953
TTTTAATACTCAAAGGCAAATTTTCTATAAATTAATCCTAATAAAGGAGTAAATTTATTAAGAATAAATTGCAATATCATTAAAATTAACCAGTCAGTATGAGGTAATTACTTATACCTGCTTATCAAAAACAAATAAGGAGAAAATTAAAAATGAAAATCACTAGACGAGTATTTCTGGGGACAGGCACAGCAATGGCAACTGTGGCACTTGCCGAACTCGGAAAAAGCAACCGAGGATTAGCCCAAAGTGGTACAATTAATCTATATTCCTCCCGCCACTACGACACTGACCAAGTTCTTTATGACAGCTTTACCAAAAAAACTGGTATCAAAGTCAACCTAATTGAAGGTAAGGGAGAGGAGTTAATGGAACGGATTAGAAGTGAAGGAGCTAACAGTCCCGCAGATGTCTTCATCACAGTTGATGCAGGTAATTTGTGGCGTGCCCAAGGACAAGGAATATTACAACCAGTTTCTTCCTCTATTCTCGAAAGTAAAATTCCCACTAACCTCCGCAGTCCAGAAAATTTATGGTTTGGTTTCTCCAGACGGGCACGGGTAATCATGTATAACAAAGATAAAGTTAAACCCTCTGAGCTATCAACTTATGAAGATTTAGCTACAGACAAATGGAAAGGTAAAATTGTAATCCGTTCCTCCAGCAATATTTACAACCAATCTTTAGTAGCATCTTTAATTGAAATTCTGGGAATGTCACCCACAGAAAATTGGGCAAAAAGTTTTGTTAGCAACTTTGCCAGACCTCCAGAAGGAAATGACACCGCTCAAATAAAAGCTGTTGCTGCTGGTATTGGTGATGTTGGTATTGCTAATAGCTACTATTTGGCGCGTTTGAAAAGATCTACCAAAGCAGAAGATAAAGCGGTTGCAGAAAAAGTGGGTATGTTTTTCCCGAATCAAAATGGTCGCGGTGCCCACGTTAATATTAGTGGTGGTGGGGTAGTTAAAACCGCTCCCAATAAAGAGGGTGCAATTAAGTTTCTCGAACATTTAACAAGTCCAGAAGCTCAAAAAATATTCTCTGATGGTAATAACGAGTATCCTGTAGTTGCAGGTGTACCTGTTCCTAGCGTTTTGGCAACCTTTGGTGATTTCAAGAGCGATTCTACTAATGTTGCTATTTATGGTAAGTTGAACCCAGAGGCAATTAAATTAATGGATCGTGTAGGTTGGAAGTAAATAGACTGTAGGGGTTTGGTCTCCAAACCTCCACCTAATGTTTCTATTTATGGTAAGTTGAACCCAGAGGCAATTAAATTAATGGAGCGTGTAGGTTGGAAGTAAATAGACTGTAGGGGTTTGGTCTCCAAACCCCCACCCAGAGCCAAAGTTTCTACTTCCGACTAGCGGAAAATATTGTGGATATTTTTCTTGACAGCGCTTTTCACCCTCAAAAACAACAATGTTTAAACCAACCAAAGACATCATCTTCAGTAAGCAAGAGCGATATAGCTGCCGCACTTGCTCCGCCAACGCCTCGCTAATAACTCTATTTAATTCTTCTTGAGTTCGAGCTTTACGAGAGCGGAGAAACTCCTTGAATTTTGA
>NZ_LGSU01000460.1 GCF_002260545.1 Hydrocoleum sp. CS-953
ACAAATCTTGTTTTTCACAATCCCTCTGTTCAAACCTGACGAATGGTTAGAAAAACATCTAGACAAATTACGTTGGATTTGGACTAAAGCTTTTGGTTTTTTCCTCTGTTTTTTCCTCGGTCAAACAATTTTTTTGTGGTTAGCTTATGCCACAGATATTGTTTCTGCTCATCAACAAGTTTGGGGAGATTTGAGTTTAGCTCCGACTAATTTATTAAAGTTAGGTTTTGCCTCAATGTTGGTGATTTTTTTACATGAATTAGGTCATGCTTTTACTCTGAAACATTTCGGCGGTATTGTACCAGAAATTGGTTTATTATTTATGTGTTTTATGCCAGGAATGTATACTAATACTTCTGATCAATATTGTTTAGTAAAACGGAAACAAAGAGTGTTAGTTGTAGCTGCGGGGGTAATAGTTCAAATAATTATTTGGGCGTTGGCGGTATGGTTATTATTAGGATCTCCTCCCCAGAGTTTTATGCAGCAAAATAGTTATTTATTGATGAGTGCTGCTTTAGTAACAGTGGTGTTAAATTTGAATCCGTTGAATGCTTTTGATGGTTATTATTTGTTAGTAGCAATGACAGGAATAAATAATTTAAGGAAGCGATCGCTTGAATTTTATTTCGATATATTGCGTCGTCAACCTTCGCCTGAGACTACTTCTGACCAAGCAATTTTAGCTATTTATGCACCTTTAAGCATTATTTATACGGTTTTGATTTTGGGTTATATGTTGTGGTTAGTGGGAAATTGGATAGGAGAGTTTTTGCCTGTGGTTTGGAATTGGATTTGAAATAGCACTCAGAAATTTGAACCTACCATTTTCCCCGCATTAACCTTAGTTAAATATTTATCTGACCGAAAAGTTTTCGTTTCAAGTCTCTTTTTTTAAGAGGATAAAAAAAGAATATTCCGTATTTTCAAGCCTCCTGGTTTCCTACGGAATGCTGCGCAAACAGCAGGAGATGCTAATAGTTGATAACTGAAATGACCTACCTATGAGAAGCAAAAGAAAGACACTTGAGATTGCTTCCCTATCCCTCGCAATGACAGTTTATTATTTGTTCTGATTTAATGATAATATTTAGGAGAAAAAAGTAATGAAAATAAATCAAATTTTCCCAGTCATTTCTGCTAGTTTAATTTTCAGCTTAGGATTTTATCAAAATTTACCAGCAAAGGCTATTATTGTAAGTTCAACTCAGGATAATAATAGTTTAACTACAGAAACTAATTCAGCTCAAAGTTCAGATTTATCCCAATTTTTTACTACTACTACATCCCAGTCTATTCAAAACTCAAATACTGAATGTAATCTCTCAAAACAAGCAGGTACATCTGTGCCAGAACCTACTTTAATTACTGGGTTAATTTTCGTTGCAGGATTGGGTGTTTGGAGTCAAAAGAAAAAGAAAATTAGCAATACAGAATCTGATTGAACAGTCGTCCGCAGCGACGAAGCGGAAGCAATCTCAGGGGTGTGCGGAGATTGCTATCCGTTCCGGAATGCTCCGCAAACCTTCCACTCCGTTCCACTCGCAATGACTTAGCTATAGTAATTATCCAGATTTAATATAATTAGTTTTTTTCGCTAGAAAAAGTTTATTATTTTATCTAGATTGGGACTTAGGCAGAGGTACTATGAGGTACTATATTATAGAGTCAAAAAACTATAACGTTATAGTTTTGAACACTATATACATTGTCTTTGCGTAAGTCCTATAGATAATTTCTTGTTAGCCTAATTTTTTGCCGAGTTAGTAAAAATATATTACTCACTTTATCGCTTATTAATTCACTGTCTGAAATATTTGCTTTTTAATGCCAATATTCAGTTATCCTAGCAGAAAATTATCTTACTAATTACCAACACTTTTTTATCATAAACTGTTTATCAACAGGGGGAAAGGGGAATTAGGTTTTTAGAATTTATCAGTTTTATTATTTAGTAAATATTGTTAGTAATACTGCTCCTAATAAGTAATAATTAGCTTGTAAATTTAATCCAGCTTCTTGACCCAATTTTGCACGAGCTGTTGGACTATAAAGGTTTAAACCTCCTGGAGTAATACCTAAATATTGAAATTCATCTTGCCATTTCAAATAAGAATCAACTAAATAAAAATATCCACCAGGACGTAATACTCGACTCACTTCATTAAATACCTGTTGAGGATGAGGATAATGTAAAAAACTAATGGTATTAAAAACAGCATCAAATTGCTCATCCGTTAAAGGCATTTCTTCAGAATTTCCTGATAAAAATGTTAAACGTTCTGGATAATGATTACGACTATTTGCTTGACTAATCATTTCCGGAGATAAGTCTAAACCAGTACCTTGAAGATTAGGAAAATTAATAGCAAGACGATAGAGAAGTTTTCCCGTACCACAACCTAAATCAAGTACATTTGCCGAACTTGGTAAATTTACATATTCCAGCAACCTTTTATGTATAGCTTGATAAACTACAGATGGAAATAACCAATCGTAACTTGGTGCCCAACGGTCAAAAAATGTTTGTTTAATAGAAGTATTATTTGTCATGTTATTTTAGTTATCAGTTATTGTTTTAGGGAGTAGGAAATATGAGTCGAGAAAAATAATAACTAGGGTTTACTAAATAAATTTAAACTTTAGGCTTTTTGGGTTGAAAAAAGTGCCTGTTTTGCAGTTGAAAACTCTCAAAAAGTTATTATTTTTGGCAGAATAATAGCAGAAAAATCAAGGGATAAATATATCTGACTATCCCCTTTATAGAAGCCCTAAGCGTATCTTGGCAAAGTTGCGAGTTTTTGCCTCTTGAGTCAGGAGTCGTAGGGGCGTTTCATGTCGCGCAGCGAAACGGCCATGTGCTAACGCAAACCTCCGCTTTATATGTCGCTCCGCGTTTTTCATGTCGGCTCAAGCGCCGTTAGCGGAGCTTTGCGTAGCAGAAAAATCAAGGGATAAATATATCTGACTATCCCCTTTATAGAAGCCCTAAGCGTATCTTGGCAAAGTTGCGAGTTTTTGCCTCTTGAGTCAGGAGTCGTAGGGGCGTTTCATGTCGCGCAGCGAAACGGCCATGTGCTAACGCAAACCTCCGCTTTATATGTCGCTCCGCGTTTTTCATGTCGGCTCAAGCGCCGTTAGCGGAGCTTTGCGCTAGCAAAACGGAGTTGTGC
>NZ_LGSU01000461.1 GCF_002260545.1 Hydrocoleum sp. CS-953
GCCCTAGATATATATTTGGTGAAGTAATTATTCATTATTAATTGCTGATAACTGATAACTGATAACTAATAACTGAAAAGAACGACCTTGATAATTTTTGCGTGGTTGTTTAGATGAATGAATTAGCATAATTATTTACCCCTGAAAAATTAATTAGAAAATTTATTTACTACTCGGTCGAGATTTCCTGTAGGGGCAAACGGCCGTTTGCCCCTACAACAATTGAATAATTACTAAGAAGATGAATTTTCCTCTAACCAATTTTCTAAATCTGCCAAAACTGCTTTGACATCCAAAGTAGGGGCGAATGGCCATTCGCCCCTACTCAATTGATCGGGATTATAGGGATTAACAATTGTGAGAGATTGAATGACTTTTTCCCCTCCATAAATTATGGCATTGAGAAAACTAATTAAAATGTCTGTACTCTGTTCCGAACCGAATATTTTTTTAAAGGCATAATCAATTTTGGGGCTGATAAATTTCATAGTAATTTGTCTCCTTTGATAATTAATAGAGGTACATTACTCGCGGGCAAGATGCCTATAAATAACTGTTAACTATTTTCCTCAAAATTTCCTGTAGGGGCAAAAGGCCGTTTGCCCCTACAACAATTGAATAATTACTATGAGGATGAATTTTCCTGTAACCAATTTTCTAAATCTGCCAAACTATTAAAATTTAAAAATACCTTGACCAAACTTTCTAAATTTGCCAAAGGTAGAGTTTCTATCCGATATTTAATATTTTCAGACACTTCTCCAAAACGTTGAGTTATTAAAACCATAACTATAAAAATTGCTTCTTTAATTCTTCCTTGCTCTTCCGCATAAATTATCCGCTCTTTTTCATCTTGCATTGTTCTTTCTAGACGCTCAACTATTGACTGATAACTGTTAACTGATAACTGATAACTGAAAAAAGACATCATATCTTCACTTTGCTGATGAGATGTGGCAAATTTTTCCTCCTGACTAAGAGATTTATCCAAAGACTTTTCAGTTAATTTACCCACATCTTCTTGATAAAACTTAGTCAACTGCTGATGAATTTTTCCCTTACTCGCATCTTCAGGTACGCCAATTTTAATTATCACTATTCTATCCCCCTTATTTTCCATACTTTGAATCCTCAAAGTAACTCCTTCATTTTCTTTTTGCACCTGTTGAAAAGCAGACATAAAAGCTTTACCATTAATCCCATTACGGAAAATTAAATCTACAGTATGAAAATTTTCAGCAAATAAACTTGTAAAATCTCCCGCTGCAAAATTTCCACTACTAGGACGACGCTCTCTATCATTTGTTTGTGGTTTTTCCGACTCTAATAAATAGATATATTCCGACTCAACTTCATCCAAAATAGTGGTGTGATTAATATTCCAAGATTCTAAACAAACTCCTGTCATTTTTGCCTGGGTAAAATTAGTACCTATTGCCAAAACTTCTTTTAAATTTGCTCCATCTAAACAAGCACCTTCCAGAGCTGCTTCGCTCAAATCTGCTATTGTTAAATTGCTCCGAGTTAGGTCAGCATTTCTGAGATTTGCGCCTCGAAGATTCACACTTATATATTGTTGGTTTATACCATTTCCAGTTACTAACAATTCTCGAATTTTCGGGTCGATTAATATTGTGGTTCCGATTCTAGCAAATGTTAAATATTCGGCTTTGCGCCAGAGAGTATGAGTCACATTTGCTAATCTAAAATCTGTACTTTTTAGGCAGGCATTACTAAAGTTAGTCTCGGTAAGATTAGCATTTTTAAAACTCGTTCCTCCTATGGCTCCAATAGCAACAGCAAGTCGGCGAATAGTTAGATTATTTTCGTCTTCCGCTAAGATTTTTCTGGCAAGATAACTAGCTATTGAGATTAATAATATAGATATAGATATAGCTATTACATAAGTGCCAATACCTAAAACAACTCCCTTTGTAGGTTCCGAGCTAAATAAAAATGTTCCATAACGATCATCCATATTTCTTACGACACTTCCAGTAATAATAATCGTGAAAATTATTGACCAAGCTATGACTGAATTTTTCTGGTGTTTTTCTAATTTTATTTCAGCTAAAACAACTGCCAGACTTAGGGTGGTAATTAATACTAATATTGCTCCGAAAGAAATAATTAAACTGACAATTATACTAACGACTATATTTACAGAATCAGCGTCGGTTAGTAGGTTAGTTATTCCCTCAATAAGATTGCCACTTCGGAAAGCTTTTAACTCTTTTGAAAGTTCAATAATTTCTGGCGATGGAGGTCGATCGATTCCCAAAAATTTAAACCCTTTTGAGAGATTTCTTTCACTCATAGCAAAAGCTGCTAATACGGGAACTATCAATATTATTAGGGGGATGCCAGAGAATAAATATGCTAAAGTTTTTTTGATTCCTTGCCTAATTGTGACTAATAGTGAGCCAATGTTTATCAGTTCCAGGAGTAAAAAAATAAATAAACCGATGTGAATGGGAATAAGATTACTAGGTTTAGGAACAATAAATTTGAGAGGAATATAAACTGCTGTAAATGTGGCAAAAGCTGAAGTTGCCGAAAGGAAAAAAATCAAAATAGAAAGTATGATTTTCCAAGGTTTTGTTAATCCTGCTAAAGCATAGCTGAAGTTAGCACCTGTGAGATTGGCATTTGTGAAATTTGCACCTCTAATATCTGAGTAGGAAAAATCTTCATGGGAGAGGTATTGATTTTTAAAAGAACGACCTCGAAGATTTCTTCGGCGATAATTTTCTAGATAGTTTTCCATGATTTTTTGGTAATAAAAAATAGCCAGTAGGGGCGGGTTTTAGCAGAAATTTTCATGCTTACTCTAAGATTTACATAAACCNATGATTTTTTGGTAATAAAAAATAGCCAGTAGGGGCGGGTTTTAGCAGAAATTTTCATGCTTACTCTAAGATTTACATAAACCCGCCCTGTCCGACGGTGGGTTATATCATTCTGTGGGTTATATAATTGGGGGTGGGTTGATTTTACTTAATGTGAAAACTCGTTAAATTAACTGTGGAACCCGCCCCTACGGAACCTAATTCTCTAATGCAGTCCGGTGATAATTTTCAAGATAATTTTCCATGATTTTTTGGTAATAAAAAATAGCCAGTAGGGGCGGGTTTTAGCAGAAATTTTCATGCTTACTCTAAGATTTACATAAACC
>NZ_LGSU01000462.1 GCF_002260545.1 Hydrocoleum sp. CS-953
GTACAAGGTTTTCGTTCTAAAGAGCTGCATAAAGTGAGGATTTTAGGTTGCATAAGGCAGAAAAATCACTCTTATAATTCTTCCTCCTGTCTCGTCTAAATTCCCCATTTCTCCTGACTTTCCCTCCTGGGAGGGGCGGGGGTGGGTTGACTCCTGACTCCCCTCCTGGGAGGGCTATCCCTTACCCATAACTCCTGAAAAGCTTGTGGGGAGCAGGGGAGCAGGGAGCAGGGGAGAAAGGAGAAAGAATCATAGTAGGCAAGTAATAATACTTAAATTATCAAAAAAAAATGTGTTTTTTCATATATTTTTCTCCCGAAAAGACCGAACCAAGACTAACCCATAACTTGTCTATTTTGTCAAGTTTTATCTTAAGAAAGATGTGGGTAATGGATAGCTGGGAGGGGCAGGGGTGGGTTGACTCCTACCCTCACCCATAAGACTTTTTCAGCAAACTCTAATTAATCCTCTTGGTTTTTACCAGAGGTAATTATCTATTATCAATTAATGAATCCTACCTCCTGTATAATTCCCATTTATTCTAACTCCTGACTCCTGTACGGGGGTTAACGATAGTTATGCGAAGCTAACGGCCGTTTCGCGGAGCGACATGAAACGCCCCTACGACTCCTGACTCCCACCCTCACTCATAAGACTGTTTCAGCAAGTCCTACTTAAAATAAAAATATGGCAACTATAGATATTCGAGGGGTTCCACACACCTATGAATTGACTAACCCCACTCAATTTCCCCATGTACTTGTATTTATGCATGGCTGGCTCTTAAGCCGTAACTACTGGCAACCTTTGATCCAAAGACTATCAGGAGATTACCAGTGTTTATCTTACGACTTGCGTGGATTCGGCGATTCTCAAATCCATTCAACCCAAAAAAAATTAGTTTCTACCTACAGTCCTACCTCTTATATTGAAGATTTGGCAATACTACTAGAAAAACTTAACATCTCTAGTGCCTGCTTAATAGGACATTCTTTGGGAGGAACTATTGCTTTACATGGAGCATATAAAATCTTCGACATTATCAAAGCAGTAGTCTGTATTAACTCTGGTGGTGGAATTTATCTCAAAGAAGAATTTGAGCGATTTAGATTCGCAGGGGCACAAATAATTAAATTTCGGCCTCGTTGGCTACCTTATCTACCTTTGATTGAACAAATATATACTAAGACTCAAGTGGTTACTCCCCTCTCTCGAAAATGGGGAAAACAACTATTATTCGATTTCGTTGCTGCATCTTATGAAGCTTCCCTGGGAAGTTTATTAGAATCTACTACAGAATCAGAGGTTCATCAATTGCCACAAATAGTATCAGAATTAAAACAACCAGTTTACTTTATTGTGGGAGCTAAAGATACAATTATGGAGCCTAAATATGTACAACATTTAGCTAGTTTTCACTGGATGTTTCAAGGTTGCGGTGCAAATGTCCTAGAAATTCCTGAATGTGGTCATCTATCAATGTTAGAAAAACCTGATATTTTGGCTACCCAGATTAAAAGTCTTTTGCCATGAATTATGATAAAAATTGGAAAAAAAGGTTGCTGCACATTGATAATAATTGGGACAGATAGCCTCTAATAGCAGTTTGATAAATTTTTGCTACAAATAGTTGGGTTACTGCTCNCGGTGCAAATGTCCTAGAAATTCCTGAATGTGGTCATCTATCAATGTTAGAAAAACCTGATATTTTGGCTACCCAGATTAAAAGTCTTTTGCCATGAATTATGATAAAAATTGGAAAAAAAGGTTGCTGCACATTGATAATAATTGGGACAGATAGCCTCTAATAGCAGTTTGATAAATTTTTGCTACAAATAGTTGGGTTACTGCTCAAGAAGTCATGAGTCAGAATAAATAGTTTAAACATCATTTTAAGGATTTAATACCTTCTTTTATTCAAACAGACATCCTTCCCCAAAGTATTTTAACTCTCCTTATTATTCATAACATTCTTTTTTTAGGCTTCGTATAAGACCAATACCAAATTTATAAAAATTGTCCTAAAGAATTAAAAAAATTGCTACTTTCAGCAATCGTCGAAAACAATGATGTCAGCAAAACTACTGAATAAAAGGATTAATAAATATCAAGCTTTAAATTTTACTCTCTAATTTCAAGGTAATGAAGCTAATAACTGAGCGCTGAATGTTGACTTTTTTATTTTGAATATATCCACTCTTATTCACTCTTATCCTTATTTTCTCCTTCCTCAAGATGAAGCCCTACAATTACTAAATCTCGCTTGATACCATCTAAATCAGCTACTTTTGGTAAATAACCCCAACGTTCAAAACCAAATTTATCAAATAAATTTAAACTAGGAATATTATGAGCAAAAATAAAGCCGAGTAAAGTCTTAATTCCCAACTGAGGACTACGATAAATTGCCTCGGAAAGTAATTTTTTTCCTATGCCTTGACCTTTATATTCAGGAGAAACATATATACTTACTTCTGCGGTGGCTTTGTAGGCTGGTCTGCCATAAAAAGACTGAAAACTTAGCCATCCAATAACTTGATCATCTAGTTCTACAACTAAAATAGGACGACTATCTGGTGAATGTTCTTGATACCAGGAAATACGACTCTCAACCGATATAAGTTCCAAATCTGCAGCAGCAATACGACTAGGAATTGAAGCATTATAAATTTCTACAATTACAGTTAAATCTTTTGCTTCTGCATTTCTAATTTTCATTACTGATGTAGCAGTCATATTTTTAAGTTGTGTAGAAAAAAATTTGACATTAGGTAAAACATAAAATTTATTTTTTTACTTCTTTTATAGTTATTTATCACTTCTAGAAAGCTATCTAGTAATCATAATTTTGGATATTTCATTAATGAATAATGGATAATGGATAATTAGGGTTTGCTAAAAAAGTCTTATGGGTAAGGGTAGGAGTCAGGAGGAATGAAGGAATGGAGAATTAAAGAGTAAGTAGTCGGAAGAATTGTTCCTCAATTTTTCCGAATTTTTACGCCCTAAATACTAACTTTTTGCAGCTCTAGGAGATAAAAACCTCATACTTTTTTAGACTCCAAAAATGCAGCCTTTAGATTTCAATCCTTTGAGATTTAATCAGCAAACCCTAATTCGAGCATATTTAGAGTTAGATAGAAATAGGGAGAGAAAATTAGAGATTTAAAAAACTCT
>NZ_LGSU01000463.1 GCF_002260545.1 Hydrocoleum sp. CS-953
CTATAATTTAGTCTGATGTCTTAATCTGAAATATTCAAGTGGTGTGTCATGTATAATCAACAAGCACAACAAAGAAGTCAACAAAACAAAAATTCAGACTTTGAGTTAATAAATATCTGGTTACAACAAATTCCTCCTATACAGCAATCTTCTCATTTATATATAGCCCAAATGTTTCTGAAATTTGTCAGAAAACCACTAGAAAAAGTAACTTCAGCAGATGTTATAGCATTTGCAAATGTACAAAGTATTAATTCTCACAATCGGGAATCTCATCAACACAAACGAGTAGATACTATTAATTCTCTGCTAAAATTTGGTCAGCAAACTGGGATACTCCCTACTACTCAAAAAAAAATATTGTCTCCTAATACTACAAACTTCAAAAAATCAGTTTCCTCTCAAGATAAAATTAAAAATTACCGCACTACTCAGAAAGTGCAGAAAAAAACCTTAAACTTGTCTAAACTATTTAACCTCCAATTAGCTTCTTCCCTATTAATTATTTTAGGATTATTCATAGCAATCTCACAACTATTTCGAGCAGTAGGTGGGGGTGCAAATGCTGAGAAAAAAGGGTCAGTAACATCAGTAGTTATGCCTAAGATAGATCCAACTAAGAACTGGGCTTATCCAGTAAATGTTCCCAGAATTAGAGCTTTTCTAGATACAATCTCTGTGACAGAAGGTACAACAGGGCCTCAAGGTTATTATCGTCAATATACAGGCAGTCATTTCTCTAGCTTTAAAGACCATCCGAGAGAACTGAAATGTGCCCTTAGTAATGGTAAGGAACTTTGTTCTGATGCTGCTGGTAGATATCAGTTTTTGAGTACCTCCTGGGATAGATTTGCTCCTATAGTCAAGGCTAAGAATTTTAGTCCTACCTATCAAGACCGTGTAGCAATAGAGTTGATTCGAGAAAAAAATGCTCTGAAAGATATTGAAGAAGGCAGAATAGAAGAAGCTTTTAGAAAGTTATATATGGTGTGGCCATCATTTGGGGAAACTACAGCAGATGTGGAACGACTCATGCCTAAACTTATAGGAACTTATGAACAGAAATTGGCTCTTTATCAACCAAAGAGCGAATAGGGAATGTGGTGAGTGTGGGGAGTCTAGATAGAATTAGACCTCTCCAAAAATCAAAAATAAAATCAATTATTTATCGTGCAGAAATCATCAATTATTTTCCCCTACTCCGTACTCCCTCTTTTCTGGAGAAGCCTAATTTCAGCAATTAAGAATTTTCATGTGACGAGGTGTCGATACAATTAATAATTAATAATTACCCAGACCGAATAATTAACAATTATAATTTTCATGTGACGAGATGCCGTTTGCGCAGCATGACCTAGGAATACAATTAATAATTATCTAGAGTGGAAAATTCATAATTTATAACAGACTATCTCATGCTTCTTTATGGCCTATAAATCATTGATTATTCATTATTAATTATTAATTACAATGGGAGGCTTTAAGGCGTGAATTGTTGAATGAATAATTAATTGACTATCAACTATTAATGATTAATTATTACAGCAGTTTCCGAAGCTATGAGGTAAAGTTGTTTTTATTTTTTTCTATTCCCTATTCCCTATTCCCTGTTCCCTGTTCCCTGTTCCCTCAAACCTAAAATTTTGTACCTCACGGGCAACGGTAAGCGCTGTAACTATTAATTATTAATTATTCAGTAATATTGGTTTTCAATGATTTTGATTAACAAAAAAAATTATGTTATGTCCTATTTGCAGTGCAGAATATGTTGAAACAGTGCCAGAGTATTGCTCTATTTGTGACTGGAATTTAAAATCAGATACTGCTTTCTTTGCTACAGCAGAAATTTACCAACAGAAAGAACAAGCAAAGTTGAACTGGGCTAGAAAAATGTGGCAAATTGTACAAGCTAGGGAAAATCCTAGTCATCATAATAGCAATTCTGGTTTACCAACTGTACCAGCAGATGGAGTAAATGACAACCAAAATTATAGGGATATAAAAAAGCAACTAGATGAAATACAAGCTCAGTTACATCAGGCAGCAATAGAACGCTTCCAATTACATTCTCAGTTAGAGTGGGTGCTTTATCGTCTCGAACAACTTAATCCAGAGACTTTGGCAGAAACTCTATATCGTATTGATGAAAAGTTGAGTGCTATGCCAACTCCAGAACCGCCAATGTCAGAAGTAGGAATAGATTATAACCCACTAATAAATCTTTTGGCTGCTGGAAAATGGCGAAAAGCAGATGAACTTACTTGGGAGTTGTTACTGCAAGTGACTTTGAGGGAAGAAGAAGGTTGGCTCCAGTTGGTAGATATTGAGAATTTTCCTTGTACAGACCTTTGCACTATTGATTGGCTTTGGGAATATTATAGTCACGGGTTGTTTGGCTTAAATACACAACAACGTATATGGGAAAATGTGAGTGGGCAATATGGAGATTTTTGCGATCGCTTGGGATGGCGAGATGGAGAAAATTGGAAATATTATGATGAACTTTCTTTTAACTTGGAAGCTCCAGAAGGTCACTTACCGATAATTATATGGCGACGACGTGCTTGTTATGGGGTTGGCCAAATGATGGCTCCTGAAACTTTTGTTGCTTTAATATCGCGACTAACAACTTGTGGTGGTAATAGATAATTGACACTCTTACTGTTAACTGGACTTTAGCAAAAAGTAGCTGAAAAATAGCATCAAATCCTTACACACTAATGAATTAAGTTAAATTTAGCCTGCGCAGCTAATATATCTAGCTTTGAGCAATTTTTAGCCAGTTGAGGTATTTACCTTGCCCCTATTGGGTTTGAACCCATTTTTCCTATCAAAAATCTTAAAGTCCAGTTAAGTCTAAAGATTATAATGGAAGATTATTGTTTTGGTGAGGCAATCCTAGTCATATCGTTTCACGGAAGTCAAAAGTCAAAAGTAAGATTTTGTGAACTAAAAACTTTGACACTATGGTAATTTCAAGCAATTATTTCACATTTTGAAATCTTCCCGACGCTACTCTCAGGAGACAGCGCCGGATTCCCTAGCATCACTGTTAGGGGCTTTCTGCTGCCTCTTGCCTCCTGCCTCCTGCGGAGGAGCTGCGCTTTTTCGTATAGGGAATGCTCCGCTTTCCATGTCGCTCCGCGTTTTGCTGGCGCACAACTTTCGTATAGGGAATG
>NZ_LGSU01000464.1 GCF_002260545.1 Hydrocoleum sp. CS-953
ATTTTTTTCATCCCCTATCCAAGGGGAGGTTATTGACCTTATTTTGTGGTGAATGCTTCGTTTTAAGACAGTAGGTATAATAAAAGTTATACATAAATATAGTCATATATAGTCAAGTAACGTCAAATATCTTCGTTGATTTATACAAGCATAGCTACTAAATATTTGACAAAATTTAATAACTCCAAGGCCAAAGGTTTAATAGTATCATGAAATTGGCAGTTGAGTTTCAGACTAAATAATCAGAACAATTCCGCGCGTCCTCGAATCCTAATATAATTTTAACAAGAATGATTTATGAGATTAGTTGAGAAACATATTATTCAGAACAATCATCGGTTTTATGCTGAAATTGACCGACTTTGTTTCTTGTCTAAAAATCTCTATAACTATGCTAATTATTTAGTTCGTCAATCTTGGATATTTGAAAAGACAAATATCTCCTATTATGACTTGCAAAAAACACTCTCTACTCAAGTAGACTATCAAGCAATGCCAGCTAAAGTATCTCAACAAATCTTGATGATACTAGATAGAAACTGGAAAAGCTTTTTAGCAGCGAACGAAATTTATAAACAGAATCCATCAAAGTTTAAATCTCGTCCACGTCTTCCTAGATATAAAAATAAAATAACGGGAAGAAATATTGTAGTTTATACAACACAAGCCATCAGCAAGAAGCAACTTAAACAAGGAATTATTAATCCGAGTAAAACAGGAATTTATCTAAAAACATTAGTAAATACTTCACAAATTAAACAAGTTCGTCTCGTCCCTAGACTTAACCATTATGTAATTGAGGTGATTTATGAAGCGACTAAAAAGCAATACGAGTTAGATAAAAATCGTTATGCCAGTATTGATATAGGATTAAACAATTTAGCTACATTAAGTTTTAATCAAGCCGGAATCAAACCCAAGAGTGATAAATGGCAGACCGTTAAAATCTATAAATCAATACTATAATAAAGTTAAAAGCTTCCTACAATCTCAACTCCGGAAAAATCAATCAAGTCTGAGACTGAAAAAGCTTTGTAATAAAAGAGAATTTAAAATCAATGATTATCTGCATAAAGCATCTCGTTTGATTATTAATACCCTAATTAATCAGAAAATAGGAACTATGATAATAGGGCATAATGAGGACTGGAAACAGAAGATAAATTTAGGGAAAAGAAATAATCAAAATTTTGTATCTGTTCCCTATAATAAGTTAATTGAAATGTTATCTTATAAAGCCAAGATGGTAGGGATAAATGTGATTATTACAGAAGAATCTTATACCTCCGCATCAAGTTTTATAGATAATGATTTGATTCCTGTATACAAGAAAGGTGAGAAAAATCAAGTCACCTTTTCTGGAAAAAGAATAAAAAGAGGCTTGTATCGTACCGCCAGCAAAAGATTAATCAATGCTGATGTCAACGGTTCTCTAAATATAATGAGAAAAGCAGTCCCAAATGTCTTTGACTATGGGATAGAGGGTGTTGTAGTTCACCCAGTCAGGATAACACCTGCAAAATAAGGATATGTCATATTTGACCATATTTTTATGAACTATAGTAGGATTTAAAAGGAAGAAGGAAGAGGCAAGAAGGAAGGAGAAAGGAGAAAGAAAGAAAGTAGATGAGTCTATAGATCAATACAGTTCAGTTAAGGTTTTTTTGGCAGTTCTGTAATCTCAAGATCTACTTTCATTAATTGATAATGGATAATGGATAAGAGATTGTTTGTAAAGGAAAGATAAAAATGAGATAGGGAACAGGGAATAGGGAATAGGGAATAGGGAGGAAGAAATCAACACAACCATTTCTCAGTTCAAAATCTAGGAATATATTTACCTAATATCTCTCTATCTACTGGACTTCAATTCTTTGAAGTATTACCAATTTTGGATTTTAGTAATTATTCCTTCTCTTAATACTTATTTTACAAACAGTCTCTAATGGATAATGGATAATTGATAATTGATAATTGATAATTACCTCTTCTATAATATAGCATTTCCTAAGCTAGTGAGGTACAGATATTAATAATTAAATGTTGGCAGTGCGGGCATCTTGCCCGCGTGGGTGTACCTCACGCTTAGTGAAATCCGCTATAGAAGGATTGGCTAAAATAATTTTTTTTTCTTTTTTATCTATGAATGGAGAGGCTTTATATCTTAATTTCTCAGTACCTGATAACTGATAACTGATAACTGAAATGAAGCGTCAAGAAGTTTTTTTGTCATTAGAAAATGCAACAGCTACTTACAATCTTGGTAAAAGTTTGGGGAAATTTTTACCTGCTGGTAGTGTGATTTTATTGGAGGGAAATTTAGGTAGTGGTAAGACTACTTTAGTTCAAGGTATTGGGGCAGGTTTGGGGATAACTGAAACAATTGATAGCCCTACATTTACTTTAATTAATGAATATTTTTCTGGCAACATTCCTCTTTATCATTTTGATTTATATCGTTTAGAAAGTTCAGAAATTGAAGCTTTAAATTTAGAGATTTATTGGGAAGGTTTGGAAGTACCTTTGGGTATTGTGGCGATTGAATGGGCTGAGAAGTTGGTTTATTATCCTCCAGATTTTTTACGAGTTTGTTTGAGTTTTTCTGATGTAAGAGATACTGTTGAACAAACCCTCCTCGGAAGGCAGGCTAAATTGATTTATATTGGTAAGTTTGATTTTGATTTGGATAAACTTTCTTATTAAAGTATACTGATAAAATTGTCAAAAAATTGACTAGACGAAATTATGACTAATTTACTCAATGTTTGTTTCTGAAATATACACTTTAATAAATCATACTTTTTCTCTAATTATGGCTTGCTGATTAATCTTCAAAGCTTTGATATATAAAGCATTTAGCTTTTTTTTGTCGTAAAAAGTACGAGCTTTTCGGTCGCTCAAGTTCATGCTTGTTAGCATTTTTAGCAAACAAGGTAAGAAAAATCAAAGAGCAATTATTTATCCTACCTCCTCTATAATTTCCATTTATTCTGACTCCTAACTTCTGACTCCTACCCCTACTCTAAAGACTTTTTCAGCAAACTCTAATTAAGTCATAAATTCCTGGATATTCAAAAATTTTTCGGAATCATTTTTTGATTACCTTCATCGGCATAATAGCAATTCCAACTATTTGTACAATTTTTGGTGGGTGGCGTTTTCGCAAACAACCTCTACAATT
>NZ_LGSU01000465.1 GCF_002260545.1 Hydrocoleum sp. CS-953
TTGTATGTATGCTGTAGGTGTCAACCTCTTTAATTGATGACACATCCTAGCAGGTCATTTCAGTTATTAGTTAGCCTCCTTGTTGTGAATGTCGAAGGGTATTTTACGGATAATTAAACAAATCTACTTAGTTATTATGTAACATTAAAATTCCTCAAATAAAAATATATAGAATATAATTTAAAATAGAATAAAATAGAAGTATCAATTATCAAATCCGACTTCAATATAACCAAAGTAAGGAGTTGAACTCAAGCACTTATCCTCAAATAACACGATTTAACCCCTTCATCATATAGTAAATATCACCATCACCAAGGAAAAAAAACAAATATGTCCAGATACGATTCCCACCTTAAATGTTCATTTTGTGGTAAGTCGCAAGATCAAGTCCGCAAATTAATAGCAGGTCCAGGGGTTTATATTTGCAATGAATGCGTAGAACTTTGTAACGAGATATTAGAAGAAGAATTATTTGAATTTAGCAAAAATACTACTTCCGCTAGTCTAATAGAACCACAATTAGAAAATCAAAGGCATTCAGGTAAGAAAAAAATTCCTTTAGAAAAAGTTCCCAAACCTACAGAAATTAAGCAATATTTAGACGATCGTGTAATTGGACAACACGAGGCAAAAAAAGTTCTATCAGTAGCAGTATACAATCACTACAAACGTTTGAGTTGCCAAACAAAAAATTATTCCCAGAAGAGTGTTGACTCTGATGTGGAATTACAAAAATCTAATATTCTCTTGATGGGTCCCACAGGTTGTGGTAAGACTTTATTAGCTCAAACCTTAGCCGAACTACTAGATGTACCATTTGCAGTAGCAGATGCAACAACTCTTACCGAAGCTGGTTATGTAGGAGATGACGTAGAAAATATTTTATTAAGGTTATTACAAGTAGCAGATTTGGATATAGAAACTGCTCAAAGAGGAATTATATATATAGATGAAATAGATAAAATTGCCCGTAAAAGTGAACATACTTCTATCACGCGAGATGTATCTGGAGAAGGAGTACAACAAGCTTTACTAAAAATATTGGAAGGGACAGTAGTAAATGTTCCCCCACAAGGTGGACGTAAACATCCCTATCAAGATTTTATTCAGCTTGATACTAGCTCAATTTTGTTTATTTGTGGTGGTGCTTTTGTGGGTCTGGAGAAAATTGTTGAACAACGACAGGGAAAAAAATCGTTGGGTTTTATTCAGACCGAAAATATTAATCAAGGTAGTATAGCTTTACCATCAAAAGAAAAAAGGAATATTAATGTACTGAAAAATTTAGAACCAGATGACTTAGTAAAATTTGGTTTAATACCAGAGTTTATTGGACGAATGCCAGTTTTAACAGTAATTGACCCATTAGATGAAACTGCATTAATGAAAATATTAACCGAACCACAGAATGCTTTAGTTAAACAATATCAAAAATTATTGAAGATGGATAATGTCAAGTTGGAATTTCATAAGGAAGCTCTAACGGCGATCGCTCAAGAAGCATATAGACGTAAAACTGGAGCTAGAGCATTACGAGGTATTTTAGAAGAGTTAATGTTAGATATTATGTATGAATTACCATCGCGTCAAGATGTTACCCGCTTCACTATTACTAAAGAAATGGTAGACAAACGTTCTACTGCTGAGTTACTATGGCATCCCGCATGGCATAAACAACATGAGTCCGCTTAGAAGTTGTCTGTTCGAGATTAGATTTTAATGGGATATCATCAATTATTCTTCAGCCCTTGTGGTCAATGTAAAATGTAAAATTTCAACTAAGAATCATTAGACATCTCTAGAAAAGAGGCAACAGGCAACAGGCAATAGGAAGAAATAATTGATAATTTATGGATAAGAATTGATTTGATTTTTGATTTTTGGAGATGTCTATTTAGGTTTTATATTCCCTGTTGTCTTTGACAAAAATTGGATATATGGTCGAAATGTTAAAACCCCAGGGACGTTCTATAGAACGTCTCTACATTAGACATCTCCAATAATCAAAAATAACCCTATTATCGTACATAAATNTAGGAAGAAATAATTGATAATTTATGGATAAGAATTGATTTGATTTTTGATTTTTGGAGATGTCTATTTAGGTTTTATATTCCCTGTTGTCTTTGACAAAAATTGGATATATGGTCGAAATGTTAAAACCCCAGGGACGTTCTATAGAACGTCTCTACATTAGACATCTCCAATAATCAAAAATAACCCTATTATCGTACATAAATCATCAATTATTTCGGCGTTGGTAAATCAAGAGATGAAACTTTAAGAGTAATCTGTTTCTAATACTTCTAAATATCTAACCAGAGTAAGTAATGGGTATCATCACAAAAAGTCGGTACGCGGGAAACCCGCCAATTTTAACGGCGGGATGGAAGCGACCCGATGGGTTTTAACCCATAGTCACATTGACAATTTGAAATCCTAGTCGCTAATATAAGTATATAAGTATATTAGAGCGAAAACTCATTTATGTACCTCACCCAAAAGAACAAAATTAGAAATTTGTCTAGCACCGAATTTAAAGCATTAAGACAATTGTGCAGATTATCTAAAAATATGTACAATGTCGGCCTGTATTCTGTGCGACAATTCTATTTTTCTGAGGGCGGATATCTAAGGTATGAATCCAACTATCATTACTGCAAAAAAAATGAAAATTATCAGTTACTTCAAACCGATATTGCACAGCAAATTTTGAAAGTGTTAGATAGGTCTTTTAAGTCATTTTTTAACTTAATCCAAAAGGCTAAAGAAAGTTTATATCGGTTTGAACAAATCCGAATGCCTAGATACCTCAAAAAAGAGGGGTACTTTCCTTTAATAATACCTCGAATTAGGGTAAAAGACGGATATTTTAACATTCCAATGTCTAGGGAATTTAAAGCCGAATATGGTGCAGTAAAAATACCTTTCCCTGAAAGATTGGTAGGTAAGAATCTCAAGGAAGTTTCGGCTAAGAGCCGACATGAAAAGGATAATACCTAGATTTGATGCCCAGTTTTTTGAAGTAGAATTTATTACGGAGGAGGAGTCACAACCAGCAGTAAAGACAGATAATATAGTAGCAATAGACTTAGGGTTAGACAATAAGCGCCACTTGTGTATCGAATACTGGGTCATCGTTTATTTTAGACGGTAGAAAACTCAAATCAATTAACCAGTG
>NZ_LGSU01000466.1 GCF_002260545.1 Hydrocoleum sp. CS-953
TGATTTGATATAATAGCAAGTTAAAATCCTTTCATTAATGGATAATGGATAATTGATAATGGATAATTGATAATTACCTTTCCCTAAAAAGAAGAGGATTGAATAAAAGGAAAATTTTTTCTTGTTTCTCCTTAAAAGGAGAGGCTTTATACCTTTATTTTTCGGCAAATACTCAAATCTAGCAATCCTAAATAATACCAATCACCAAAAGTAATGCTATACCTCAGCCATACTTCAACAGTCAATAGCTATTAAGATTAAAAGTTTTTTTTGACAATTATTAGTCGGTTAATATAGATTTTTATGCTTTTCCTCTCCCTGCACCTCCCACACTTCCAACACTTACCCACCCAATCAAAGATAGCATTCTTTTTGAGAAATGGTATAAGTTGTAAAATTTTATGGTAGGGGTTTGGTCTCCAAATTGAGCCTGAAAATGGGATTAATATGACCAAACCCCTAAACTTTTTCCTTCTTTCCTTCTTTCCTTCTTCCTTCTTTCCTTATTCCTTCTTTCCTTATTCCTTCTTACTTCTTCCTTCTTTAAAAAGTTACAACACTACGAATAGACTTACCTTCGTGCATTAAATCAAAAGCTTCATTAATTCTTTCCAATGGCATAACATTAGTAATCAAATCGTCAATATTAATCTTCCCTTCCATGTACCAATCAACAATTTTCGGAACATCTGTACGACCTTTTGCTCCTCCAAAAGCTGTACCTTTCCATACTCTTCCTGTTACTAACTGAAACGGACGAGTGCTAATTTATTGCCCTGCACCTGCCACACCAATAATAACACTAACACCCCAACCTTTATGACAACATTCCAAAGCTTGACGCATGACATTAACATTACCAATACATTCAAAAGTATAGTCAGCACCTCCCTTTGTTAAATCTACTAAATAAGGAACTAAATCTCCTTCTACTTCCTTGGGATTAACAAAATATGTCATGCCAAATTTTTTCGCTAATTCTTGTTTTGCCGGATTAATATCAACCCCAACAATCATATCAGCACCTACCATTTTTGCACCTTGAATTACATTTAAACCAATACCTCCTAAACCAAATACAATTACTTTTGCTCCTACCTCTACTTTGGCAGTATTAATAACAGCTCCAATGCCAGTTGTAACCCCACAACCTATATAACAAACCTTGTCAAAAGGAGCATCTTCTCGGATTTTTGCTAAAGAAATTTCAGGCAATACAGTATAGTTAGCAAAGGTGGAAGTTCCCATATAATGATGTATCATTTCACCATTTAATGAGAATCTACTTGTACCATTCGGCATTAGACCACGACCTTGAGTAGTTCTAATTGCTTGACATAAGTTGGTTTTCATGCTTAAGCAATAGTCACACTGACGGCACTCTGGGACATACAAAGGAATAACATGGTCTCCTGGTTTGAGACTGGTGACACCAGGTCCAACTTCAACAACAACTCCTGCCCCTTCATGACCTAAAATGCTAGGGAATAAACCTTCAGGGTCAGTACCGGAAAGAGTATAATCATCGGTATAGCAAATCCCGGTTGCTTTAATTTATACCATTACTTCTCCAGCTTTGGGGCCTTCTAAATTAACGGTTTCTATAGTTAATGGTTTTCCTGCTTCAAAAGCTATTGCTGCTTTGGTTTCCATTTTGGGATTCTCCTATAATTGACATTATTAAAATAATTGGTGGTAATAGTTTATGTAAAGAAGAAGGAATAAGCAAGGAGGAAATAGGAGAAGATTTTATAATACGATCAGGAGTTACGCAGACAAACTCAGAAACCAGGTTTCTTTATTCCTTTTAGCCAATCCACTTATTTAATAAGAAGAGGTAATTATTAATTATTGAAAAATGCCTTACAGTAAATTTAACTTAGATGAACTACTAACAAATTTTAATCTAAACTTAGTTGAACTTCAGGGTAAATTCAACAATTTACCTGAAGTTTTACCTAGTAAAATATTACAAGAACTTTTCCAAGACTATGTACCTTTAGCAGTTGCTATTGGTTCAGAAAAAGCACGTTCTGAGTTAATTGTTGCACCAATTTTAGTAGAGGTAAAGAAACAACTAAATAATCAAATTAGCATTTTTTNAAAAATATTACAAGAACTTTTCCAAGACTATGTACCTTTAGCAGTTGCTATTGGTTCAGAAAAAGCACGTTCTGAGTTAATTGTTGCACCAATTTTAGTAGAGGTAAAGAAACAACTAAATAATCAAATTAGCATTTTTTCAGGAATAGAATTTAACGTTAATCCTGACCAAGGTTTAAATGGTTTTTGTGATTTTATTATTAGCCGTTCCACAAGACAACTTGTTATTGAAGCACCAGTTGTTGCCTTAGTAGAGGCAAAAAACGATAATCTGAAATCTGGTTTTTCTCAATGTATTGCAGAGATGCTAGCTGCTCAAATTTTTAATCAAAGAAAAGGCAACAATATTAATAAAATTTATGGTGTTGTGACAACGGGAACAGTTTGGCAATTTTTAGAGCTAGAGTCCGAAACTATCACTGTAGATTTGGAGGAATATTCTATCAATAATTTATCGAAAATCTTCGGTATTTTAATTAGTTTGCTTAGAGTTTAGTAGTGTAACGCACTGAAATATTTGAAATAGTAGAAATATTTGGAATAGACATTGGGTTACATTTCATTAACAACTCTACTAGACTTGATAACTAGGACTTGTTGATTAAATATAAAAGCATTGACAGATAAAATTTTTAGCCTTTTTAAGTCTGCAAAAAGTACCTGGTTTTCATTTCTTCATGGTCAAAAATTTAGCATTTCTGGTAATAATTGGGCAAAAAAATTACTTCCCTACTCCTCTACTCCCCCGCTCCCCTACTCCTTAAAACAACGTAAGCATTCAGCCTTCAGCTATGAGCTATAAAGTTATACCAATTCCCAAAAGTATTACTATACTTGGGCGATACTTCAGTTATTAACTAATCAGCAAAATCATAATCATTTTTTTGCTGATTTGAGCTAGTTTAATGTTAATTATTCTTATGTTTGCTTCTCCCCCACTCATACCAATTCCCAAAAGTATTACTATACTTGGGCGATACTTCAGTTATTAACTAATCAGCAAAATCATAATCATTTTTTTGCTGATTTGAGCTAGTTTAATGTTAATTATTCTTATGTTTGCTTCTCCCCCACTCCCCTCCTCC
>NZ_LGSU01000467.1 GCF_002260545.1 Hydrocoleum sp. CS-953
AGTATATAGAGTAAATGCTCTTGTCATCATAATATGGATTAATTTGAATTATCTTGAATTACCCACCTCCATAAAGGATGAGTTTCACCTTGATGATTAATCTGACGTACTTGTTGTTCTAAGCGCTTTTGTTCTTCTGGAGATATACCCCAAAGAATGTGTCTACTTTGCCAAACTAAAATAGCAGTTGTAGTACCAAGACACAGACCTAAACCAACAGCAGATAGTTTATTATAAGCTAGGGAATAACGTACAGAAATCCAAGTAAAATGATCTAACCACAAAGAAATTTCTCTCCGTAAACTCCATATACTTAAAGAACCAACACTGCTCCAAAGTAACAGAACTATCAACCATTTAAAATAGATTATTAGTCTGTAGAGTCTTTGTACTTGAATTTGTAAAACTGACTCATCTTTACACATTTTCAGGATGTTGAAAGAATAAGAAAAAAAGGCATAATAGAATTTTTTCTATTAGCAAAAGTTGCTTAAATTTTTTTCAAGCTGTAAGAACTAATTTCTCAACTTAAGACTAGAGGTTTTTCACACAAATAGACTNTCTTTACACATTTTCAGGATGTTGAAAGAATAAGAAAAAAAGGCATAATAGAATTTTTTCTATTAGCAAAAGTTGCTTAAATTTTTTTCAAGCTGTAAGAACTAATTTCTCAACTTAAGACTAGAGGTTTTTCACACAAATAGACTACAGACAAAATATAAATAAATGGTTGTAAATTTTTTAAATTTACAGCTCTGAGAATTGTGGTCTATTTTAATGAAAACTTCTATAAGAGCTTGAGTTGTTTCCTAGATTTAGGTTTTGAAATTTTTAGGTTACTAGAAAAATTATTCCTGATAGCTACAATAAATTAAGTATTTTCCTGGGAATATTGCACAAACAGATCAGTTGACTAATTAGCTCTAAAAATTTAAAAGTTAGTAAGCATTCAGCTATTAGCGGTCAGCAATCAGCTTTTGAATCAATAATTCCTTCTCAGGTTATGTAAAATCCGGTTATACAGTAATTACCCTCATTACTGTTTCTTAATATAGATTTTCTATTGAATAGCAATTTAAAAATTCATCCTATTCAAATTCTTTCTTTCTCCTGAATTCTGAATTCTGAATTCTGATTCCTAACTCCGAGCGCAATAGGATAACTAATTACCCAGATTCTATATTAAAGGAGTATACTTTAGTAGTTGCAACTTTTAACTCTCCTTGGATACTAACTCCTTCTTCCTATGAGTGAGATAATAAGTTAATAACTTATAGCTGAATGCTTACAAAAGTTATAACTTTCTCTAGTTATGAGTTATATCTAAACAGTATTCTCTTGACCTTCTACTAATTCTGAATTTTCTTCTAAGGGGTTGGGGATAGATTCTCCAATGCGCTCTCGCCACCAAGCTAAAAGTGTACTAGCAACAAAGATACTAGAGTAAGAACCTGCCACAAAACCAATAATTAAAGCCAAAGCTAAATATTTTAAAGTTTCTCCACCAAATATTAGAATACCAACTAATGGTAATAAAGTAGTTACAGTTGTATTAATTGACCTTGTTAAAGTTTGATTTACAGCATCATCAACTATCTGATTAATTGATTCTCCTGGATAACGTTTAATTACCTCTCTAACTCGGTCATAAATTACGACTGTATCATTAACAGAAAATCCAATAATAGTTAGTAAGGCAACCAAAAATAAACTATCTACTTCTACACCAGCTACTAAACCAAGAATTGAGAAAATGCCAACCGTAATTAATATGTCATGGAATAAGGCAACAAAAGCAAATACAGCATAATCCAACTGAAACCTAAAAGTCAGATATACAGTAATACCAAAAAAAGCGACCAGTAGAGCAGATAATCCAGAAGTAAAAATTTGTCGCCCTAAAGTCGGACCAACTGTATCAATTTGAGTAGAATTTGGGTCAAATTTGCCAAATTCTGTACTTAAAGCTGTGATTAATTGAGTCCGAGTATCAACATCTAAAGTTTTTGTGCGTATGTCAAGAGCTTGTTTCTCTTCTCCCACAACTTGAATACTTGTGTTGCCTAAACCTTGGTTGGTTGTTATTTCTCTAACAGCAGCAACTGTAATAGCTTTATTACAATTGTTGGGTATAGTGCAATCTAATTCTAGTTGTAATCGAGTACCACCAACAAAGTCTAAACTTGGACGTAAAGGCGCACCAATATCTGGCTGAGTCCAAGAAATGACCATAGCAATTAAACCACTAAGTATAATAGACCCGGAAATTGTCCACCAGAGCGATCGCTGTTTAATAACACTTATTTTCATTTTTATTGAAGCAATGAGATGTAGGATATTAGAGAATAGGAAAAATTTTTATAAGCTATAAGCTATTAGCATTTCCTTAGGAAAAGGATATACCCAAGCGAATCGCACTCTTGCTGACTCCTGATTACTGACTACTATTTCAACAGGGAAAAATAGTTCCTTCTTGTTTCAAGAAAGGAACAGGAGAGTAGGAAATAGCTAAATAAGAGAAAAACTATACTCAAGAGGTTTTATTATGATTCTTATAGCTTACATTCTGGAGGTTAATTTATCACATTATCAAAGTCGTATAAAATCAGTAAATTGCTTTTCTTGACCTTTCTCAGACTCAAATAATCAGGAAAATAGTAACTATAAATATAACATTCAGCCGTCAGCTCTCAGCTATTGCTTTTAGTGTGTATAGGAAAGCTTTATTAATGGAGCCAGATTTTTCTGACTACAAAAGTTAGCACCCTTGACCTTAAAGTCTATATTTATTTACCGAAAAATAAAGGTATAAAGCCTCTCACTCACCGTGGAGAAACAAAAAAAAATATTCCTTTTATTCAATCCTATCCGTTTTAGGGAGAGGTAATTATCAATTATCCATTATCAATTATCAATTCTTGAAATCCCCTCCTTAAGCGTAGGTTTTTCTTGCTGATTGACTGCTAATAGCTGAATTCTTACTATAAATAGTTAATTATTTACTCCAATTAGTAAACTTCATTGTCAGGATTCATATTTCAGCTATCAGTTTCATACTAAATCTCCTGGAATAAAGTTATATTCAAAAAAGTCAAAGTCTTAAATATCAAGAAAATTGGGAAATTTTAGATAACTAACCTATAATAACTGTATTTATTATCATAGGTTCCTGAAAAAGAAGCAGTATTTAGAGA
>NZ_LGSU01000468.1 GCF_002260545.1 Hydrocoleum sp. CS-953
ATGTAGGTGTATCCAGTTTTTTGCTGCTTGATACCAGGGACGAATACGCGGATCGTACTCTTTAACTCTTAATAGTTTGCCTATTTCGCCACTCTCATCTAACTGATATATTTTACGCAGTGGTTGAGTCTCTGTAGTCCGAATTCTGAAGATAATATCTCCATTGTCAGGATTAATGTCAACGTTAATAAATTCTCCCTGTTCATTACCAAAGAAAAGCTCACTTTTCCACTTCTCTTGCTTGACAATTTGCCAAAAGTAGAGTTGCATTGCCCTAAAGTCATAAACATCAAAATTCCCACTGGTAATAGCATCATTGGTTATTCTTAGGACTTGATGAGATTTATCTAGATAATCTAAAACGTGTTGCTGAATACGAATGCTAATTTCTTTAGTTAACTTATTCGCCAAAGTATCAACTGATTGGCGTCCATTGGTAAAAGAAAAATATCCTACTAATCCAACAGCAGTCACTATTTGCAGAATAAAGGGGACAATAAGGACAGTTTTTAGAGAAAGTTTGTTAAACATTTTGTCTAGGTTGGTATTATAATAATTATCAAAAATAAAACTATCGTTTAAAACTACTTTAACTACTTTAGAATTAGGGTATGTCGTCAAGATATAATACTAATTTATAGAATCCATTGAGCACCTATTTAATACCAAATCTGGTTATCATACATTACCTTTTTCAAAATTCTCTCTAACCATCTCCCCGTCTCCTCAAAAGGATACCCTATAAACCGGATTTAGTATAAAATTATAGATGGGCAGTAGGGGAAAACACGAGATGGTGAATATAATGGCCTTTTTTTACCTTTTTTTACCTTTTTTCTCTATTATATTTCTCAATTTCCTGACTTCTCAATTCAATTTTATGACTCTTGACTCCTGTGCCAAAAACCCACACCTTTGCAAAGATACCAAATTGTTTCTATATTATATAGCAATCCTATTTTATTTGTGTATAAAAACCTTACCGCTTTTAGGGAATACTTAATATTATGTTCGGTTAAATAGTTATTATAATTCAAAGTTCGTAGTAGGGCTTCAGCCCTATCTACAGTTGGGGCTGAAGCCCTACTACAAACAAAAACTTTATTATAAGTGATTATCCGCAATTCGTAGCTCCCCCGGAGGGGGCACATGATATAAGTTAATCAATCGAATTTTCTTGCTTTTGATTTTTAAATTTTGACTTAAATAAGGACTAACTATGGTAACAGAGAAAATTTTTGAACAAGACATTCAAGAAACAACAGAAACAGAAACATTCCACTGGACAAAACAATGGTATCCAGTGGCAGTCATAGACCACACTGACACATCTCGGCCATATCCATTCCAGTTACTAGGGAAAAATTTAGTTCTGTGGCGGAATAATACTGGAAAATGGTCTTGCTTTGAAGACGTTTGCCCTCATCGACTGGTTCCTCTTTCTGAAGGTAGGGTGGAGTCTGATGGCACTTTAATGTGTGCATACCATGCTTGGCGTTTTAACTCTGAGGGAAAATGTGTTAGCATTCCTCAGTCTAAAGATAAAGAAACCGAAGCCAAAAATTGTACCAACAGTAAATCTTGTGCAGTTGTGTATCCTACCCAGGAACGTCAAGGTTTACTTTGGGTTTGGTTAGAGTCGGGAGAAAAAGCCCAGGTAGAAAGTAAGTTACGGGAACCGAGGGTTGTTCCTGAATTGGAGAACCCATCAGACAGAGTTGTGAAACTATTTTGGAGTACGCGCGATCTTCCTTACGGCTGGGATTTATTTATGGAAAATGTTTCAGACCCAGCTCATGTTCCCGTTTCTCACCACGGGTTTATGGGTAGTAGATACACTGAGGATAAATATTATGACATGATTCCAGTTAAGAAAATTTCTACTCAGGAAGGTTTCTCCTTTGAGATTACACCATTCAAGATACCTGGTATCAAACAAGCTATCCATGATTTTCAACCGCCTTGTCACATGAGAATTGTTTCTGAACTTGAGAATGACGGAAAATTTATTCTAGTTTTGTACGCAGTTCCCACTCGCCCTGGTTGGTGTCGTCATATTGGATGCCAGGTATTAGTAAAGGATGAACAAGGAAAACGACCTAAAGGTTTGGCCTTTTTTGGTTTGCCTATGCCAGACTGGTTAGGTCATGTATTGGCTTCTCTGTTTGTACATCAAGATTTAGTGTTTCTCCATTACCAAGAGAAAATTATAGCAAACCGACAGGAAGGAAAATATTTGGATCTAGTTTATACACCTAATCCCCAAGATAAAATGGTGATTACCTTTCGGAAGTGGTTGGAGAAACGCGCAGGAGGGGGTATACCTTGGGCAGCAGAATGTAATCCTGAATTACCACCACCAGAATATGACAAGCGGAAACTGTTTGATGTGTGGGAGACTCACACAAAAGATTGTCGAGTTTGTCAGGATGCACTGAAAAATATTAATCGCTTAAAGATTTTGACTTATGTTGTGGCGGGATTGTGTCTGTGTTTAGGGATAATTATTGACGCACGAGCGATCGCTATTCAAGCAGCAACAGGAGCAATAATTGAAACGGCAACTTCTGTTTCAGGTTTGGCAGTTCCCCCATTAGGATTTTGGTTTGCAGTTGGGGGTGCCGCTTTATTTGCTTTCGGCGGATATAAGTTACAACAGTTGAGTAGACTGTTTTATGTTTATGAATTTGAACACGCAGATAATGATTAGGTGAGAATTTATATTAAGTTTAGATACAGCGCATTCCAGGTTTATGAAGTACAGTAGCGCTTAGTTTTTTAAATAGTTTTTGAAGTATGGAATTAAGTTTTCACTCTTACTTTCTCCAATCTTCTAAAATTACTGTACCACACTTATATGGAATAGGCTGTAAATAGCGAGAGGCTTTTTTTGTTGGGGTGGGTTCAAGGGCTAAATATTGAAGTTAAAGTATTTTATCCTAAGTATTTAAACCCGCCTCATCCAGTGGATGTTATATTTATCTTATGGCATTCGACTGATTTGTAAAATTAGCCCCAACAATTAATCTTTATTTCACAATCTTATTTTATAAATATCTGCTGTGGATTTTTAATACTGTATATTTAGAGTATAAAGTTACTAAACTAATCTAATTATGCGAGTTTTATTGGTCGAAGATGAACCAGATTTAGGAGCAGCAATTAAACGGGTTCTCCATCAAGAATCCTATGTGG
>NZ_LGSU01000469.1 GCF_002260545.1 Hydrocoleum sp. CS-953
ATACTAAACCTTGACAAATTATCAAAAAAATAGTTTTATTCAAATCACAAATAGTAACAGTAGTTTCTCTCTATCTTCCTTCAGATTCACAAGCCATCTATCAGTTAGAAATAGCTTTAATTTAATCAGATTAAAATGACAGTCAATCGACGATAAATTCATCTTATTTTTTTAGTTTGACAAAAATATCAACCAGAAATAAACCTGCAAAATCGCTCTGTAGATGGAAAAAATTGCTTATTTCTTGCAACCTCATTTATTTGTAAATCAGATAATATATTTAATTTTTGAGTTATAAAAGACCTTCCAATTGACGCCTAATTTTATCTAATTCAGTTTCAGTCTTTTCAGAAGTTTGATCTGGCTCCAATTGCCAATCAGTATTTTCGACATTATTTTCTGGGGGAATAGTCAAAGCACCTGCTGACACAACTTCCCAATCATAATCAACACCCCTACAGAATTCCATAATTTCTTCTTCGTCAAACTCCTCAACTGTGGGAGTAGGAAAATCTTGAGCTTCTAGCAACACAGCAAAGCGAGTCGCATCATCCTCAGACTCAAACATAAATACCTTATTACGATCGCCCATCTGAATTGTATGTATTCCCTCATTTTCAGTTCGAGCATTAAATAGTAAAACAAATATTCGCATAACCTTTCTTAACTTAAATAGATAATTGTTTTGTATATATTAATAGACACAAGGGAATAATGTCTCTAAAATTATATTAATTTGTTTGTCAAGGTAGGGAAGGCGCTCGAATATTTCATAAATAGCAATTTTATAGGTGTTTTTTACTTTTCGGCATTATTTTAAAAGATATTGTNGACCAACATCAAAACTTCTCCGAAAAAAGGAAGAATGGGTAAATATAAAAAAAAGGTAAAAAAAATTATAGATAACTATCTACGATGAATTAGATTAGCTGTTTTTAACTATATCTGATTAAGACCTACCTTTTTGTAGTCTTCTTTTTTCACGAGTGGTATTAGACATCTCCAATAATTAAGAAGTAATATCATGTCCGTTGGTATCGGAGCGTGTAAAAGTTGGGAAAATATCTACCGCCATATCAAATTTTTCCTTCTCTTAAAGCTTCTTCTTCCCTGTTCCCAGTTAAGTGTTCCCTACCTTTGCTATACAATACCGATGCTACCGGACATGATATAAAATTAATTATCCCGTTATTGTTCATCAATTCTTTTCTTTCTCCCTACTTCCTTTTTTCTAGAAATATCTATTTAGCGCTTGCCGATTAAATATCAAAGCATTAACAGATAAAGGTTTGAGCAATTTTAGCTTTAAAATACCTTGGTTTTGAGCTGCTTGATGCACGGTTCCCGAAAAATCAAAAAAAACGGCATTTATGGCGCATCGTTGAGCAAAAAAATTACCGAATAATTAAGGTTTAAAGCCTCCCCTTGGATAGGGGATAATAAATAAAAATTTTCCAGTTTTTCAATCCTCTTCTTGTAAGCATTCAGCATTCAGCATTCAGCTATCAGCTATATTACTTTTAAAGAAGGAAAAAGCAATTGGGAGATTTCTAAAATAGGGAGCATGAAAATGTGGTAGAAGTTAAATGAATACTTGCTTCATTTTTAAACCTTGTCCTTAAAAGCAAGGTCTATAAAAAGCTGTTTGCGTAGCATTCCGTAGGATGAGCTGACCGCTAATAGCTGAATGCTTACCTCTTCTTTTCAAGGAGAGGTAATTCTAAATTCTTAATTCTAAATTCTTAATTCTTGAATCCCCTACTCCTAAAAAAAGACTTCTTCAGCAAACCCTATTTAAGATGTCTAACTAAAGCTTCTCCTACTCGTTGAGCATCGGTTTCTGTCATACCAGAAGTTAAAGGTGGGCAAATATGATTTGGGCACCAACGTTCGGCAATGGGAAAATTTTGACCTTCACAAATACCTTGAAAAACTGGTTGCTGATGACAAGGTATTTCATAAACTGTTCCTCCTAAAAATATTCCTTCTTCTGCTAAAGCTGTTTTTACTTCTTTGGCGTTTTTTCCCTCTGGTAAATGAACAATCAATTTATAATTACTAGCTATATCCATTTTTTCCGTAGAGACAAAAGATAGACTTGCTTCTTTTAAAGGTGCTGTAATTAATTCATAAGCTCGTTGCCTTTTGTTCAACATTTCTGGCAACTTTGCTAAATGAATTCTACCTAGCAAAGCATTAATTTCCGTGATGCGCATACTATTCCCAAAGTCTGTATGTAAACCACCAAAGTCCATTCCTCGCTTTCCTTGGTTTCTGAGCGATCGCGCAATATAGTCTTCTTCTTCATTATTGAGAGTTATCATTCCTCCTTCACAAGTTGTCATAACTTTGGTAGGGAAAAATGAAAAAGCAGCACCGTCTCCTAAATTTCCCGCACTGACACCATTGATTTTGCTACCGTGAGCATGAGCGGTATCTTCCAAAACAAACAACCCTTGCTGATGACAATATTCCACCACTTGGGGAAACTCAGGAGAAATTACACCGCCAATATGAACCCACAAAACTCCAGAAATTTTCTGTAGGGGCTTGGTTACCAAGCCCCTACCAACCTCTACTGCCTCTTTTACCATTGCTAGCGATGGTGCAAATGTTTGTTCATCCATATCGAGATATTGAACTTTTCCGCCAGCGCGAATCACCATAGCAATAGTAGCAAAGTTAGTATTGGTAGGAACTAAAACAGTTGTTCCCTCCACCTTTTTTAAGCGTAAGATAATTTCTAATCCAGACGAACCACTATTAACAGCGATCGCGTATTTAGTACCAACATATTCAGCAAATGCTTGTTCAAATGCCGTGGTATGTTCGCCCAAAATCAACTTTCCAGACCTTAAAATTTTCTCAGATTCTGATAAGAAATATTGAATTTCATCATCTGTAATATCGAAATAAAATGGCTTAATTTGTTGATTTATTGTCATGCTGTTTATTTACTAAATTTCAAATTCAATACTACTTGCCTATATATTTTCTTTAATAGAGTTGTTGGGAAATAAAAGTTGAACAATGCTCAAAAGCTTATTCTATAAAGTTTTCAGGATTTTCTGGTTGAAAAATGCTATAAGCGATGACTAATAAGGGTTTTAGCCATTTTTTTAGCTTAATTCCCAACAACTCTAATATAAACATAAACTCAATTTTTAAATTATACCAAATCCGATTTACCAAGAGCAG
>NZ_LGSU01000047.1 GCF_002260545.1 Hydrocoleum sp. CS-953
CTATTTAGTTGTTTTTTAATTTCTCTCTCTTCTACAGCGAATATTTGTTCTAGTTCAGTTTTTAATCTGTTAACAACAACATCTTTAAAACCAGTATTTATATAAGCTTTTCTCAGAGCATTGACAAATTCTGAAATACTCGCTCCTATTGATTTACCAGGGGATGAAATAGCTTTTCCCCCAACTGGAATTACAGCACAATTAAACTTACCAATATTTGCAGTTCCACATATACGAGTTTTCACAGCAGCTTGGAGAATTGCCATTAATATTAACAAGTTTGAGAGACTTTCTTTATATGCTAATTCTGGAGATTCGGAGCTATATAATAATNTTAAACTTACCAATATTTGCAGTTCCACATATACGAGTTTTCACAGCAGCTTGGAGAATTGCCATTAATATTAACAAGTTTGAGAGACTTTCTTTATATGCTAATTCTGGAGATTCGGAGCTATATAATAATGTAGAACTAATATAAAATTTGAGATACTTTTCTTGATTTTGGTCTATATTTCTATCTCCACGACCTCTATAGATAAGTTGAGTAATTTCCATCAAGTTTCTTTCTATTTCAAAATTAGGAATTACTGCTAATATATGTCTTACCCGTTTAAAAGATAATCCTCTTGAAGCACTGGCAGTCATAAATATTACATCTACTTTATCTTGATATTCTGAGATTGAAGCTCTGTCTAAAATATCAGAATGAATTATTAGGTAATCTTCTTTTTCTTTAAAACCTTTACCTTTTGCAGCAAGTCTGTTTGTCAAATTCGTGATAATTTCTTCTAGTCTTCTTTTATTTTGGATATAAACAATAGTTGGCTCCTGTGTCATTCTCAATTCAATATCATCTAATAATCTCTGATTTTGTTTTTTCTCTAATTCGTCTCTGACTTTATACTCCCTATCTAAATTTTCAAACTTTAGGGTTTTTATCAGAATATCGTATTCAACTTTTAGACTTTTAGCAGGATAAGTAGAAGTATTTATTGCCCATCCTTGTAATTTATTAAATGTAAATTCTTGCAGAATATTGCTCTTATTTCCTCTACCTGGACGAATATAAATTTTGCTTGACTCCGGGTCTTGAGATTGTAAATAATCATTAGCAACTGAAATATCGGCAAGGGAAGCATCTGCGACGATAATTTTAGTATTAAATTCATGTTGATTATCTAACAATTCATATTTCTGTAACTTCTTGATTAATTCATGGAAAAAATACACCCCTCCATCATCACCAGTAATTTCATCAATCATAATTATAATATTAGGAATTACTCTGGATATTTCCCGCATTTTGTGAGGTAAAATTTTCCCATCTCTTTTGTCATAAGCAGCATGAAATATTTTGTCGAAGTGGTCTAATGTTAATTTGCCAGTTTCGGCATTTTTCTTGAGAGACTGTGTGGCAGATGTAGCTACTATATTAATTCCTATATCTTGTTTTTTATAGAAATTTATCAAATCAGTTATTGCTTTTCGGAAGACTTTTTTGACGATGGCGTTACCGCCAGCAACTTCAAGTTTTTGCCCCGGACTCGTGGTGCCGATGCCCATATTGCCGTTCGCCAATACGCTAAG
>NZ_LGSU01000470.1 GCF_002260545.1 Hydrocoleum sp. CS-953
TTAGTATAGTTAAAGAAGGTGAAGATTAATAATTTAATAATTTAATAATTTAATAATTTAATAATTTAATAATTTAATAATTTATGAATTATATCATGTCCCCTGGTATCGTTTGTGTAAAAGTTGGGGAAATGTTTATCATATTTAAGGTTTTGATTAATAATTTAATAATTTAATAATTTAATAATTTAATAATTTAATAATTTAATAATTTATGAATTATATCATGTCCCCTGGTATCGTTTGTGTAAAAGTTGGGGAAATGTTTATCATATTTAAGGTTTTTCCTTTTCTTCTTTCTTCTCTCCTAGATAACTAAAGCCTTCTTCCTTACCTTCTCACTTGCAATACCGATGCTACCGGACATGATATTATTAATTATTCGGTAAATGTGAAAATAACAGTAGAGTTGCCGAAGCAAACCCTACTGTCAATCAATTAACGTCACAAAAATTTTATCTCTATTAAATCTTCCTAAAGATTTTATACTTATTATTCTTCCCTCTCTGTAATTTTATGAGGGAAGAAATATGCAGTATGTAAGAATATTTAATTCTAGCGAAACATACTACTAACCGAAGTATCTTCGTGAATCCGCCAAATAGTCTCACCCAATAAATTCGCTACCGAAAGGACTGTCAGTTGAGGAAAGATATGTTCCTCACTGAATGGGATAGTATTAGTAACAATTACCTCTTCAAATATCCCATGGGAAAGACGTTCAATAGCTGGGGGGGAAAATACAGCGTGAGTAGCACAGGCATAAACTTGTCGTGCCCCATGTTCACGCAAAAGTCGGCCACCTTCACAAATAGTTCCTGCTGTATCAATCATGTCATCTACCAGGACGGCAGTTTTGCCCTTAACATCCCCAATTATATTCAAGACTTCTGCCACATTATGAGCTTGGCGACGTTTATCTATAATTGCCAAAGGGGCATCATTTAGCTTTTTGGCAAATGCTCTGGCTCTTGCCACCCCACCCACATCGGGAGAAACAACAACAATATCAGATAAATTCTTACTTCTTAAGTAATCTAAAATTACTGGTAAGCCGTAAACATGATCGAACGGAATATCAAAATAACCCTGAATCTGAGCAGAATGCAAATCCATTGCTAGAATACGGCTAGCTCCCGCCTCAGTAATTAAATTGGCCACTAATTTCGCAGTAATTGATTCTCGTCCAGCGGTTTTACGGTCTGCCCTAGCATAACCATAGTAAGGAATTACTGCAGTAATTTGTCTGGCAGAAGCACGACGACAAGCATCTACCATTATTAATAATTCCATTAGGTTGTCATTAACTGGACGACAACTAGGCTGAATTAGATAGACATCACAACCCCGAATTGATTCCTGAATTTGAACATATAGTTCTCCATCAGCAAAGCGCTTACGCACCATTGGACCAAGGTCTAAACCTAGGTATCTAGCTACTTCCGTAGATAGAGGAACGTTAGCAGATCCTGAAAAAAGTCTTAGTCGATTATGATCGTTAGCAATAGCAGGCACAGGAGCCTGAATTGGTAAAGTAGCACGGATCACGGCAAGCCCTCGTAGCACCTTTATTAAAAAAGCAGTCAGCTCTCAGCAGTCAGCTCTCAGCAAGATTATTTTTTTTAAGTTTATAAAAGGATTTCAACCCCAAGTTAATAAAAGCTGGTAGCTGAATGCTAAAAGCTGATAGCTAGTTCATCGTGATCTTATCATCTCAAACCCAAAATATTCTTCCGTATTTTTATCGACAGAAAGATTATTTTATTACCAATATATCAAGGATTTTTGCCCGAATTAATCTGATTTTTTCGGCGGTTTTTTCGCCACGTTGACNAATGCTAAAAGCTGATAGCTAGTTCATCGTGATCTTATCATCTCAAACCCAAAATATTCTTCCGTATTTTTATCGACAGAAAGATTATTTTATTACCAATATATCAAGGATTTTTGCCCGAATTAATCTGATTATTATGAAACATTTAGTAATAAAATTCAAGAACTCTTTGAAAAATTTAAAATCTCTTTAGAAGATCCTATTTTCCTGGTAATATAGTTATTCTGCAAGTCAAAAGTAGAAATAAGTATTTGACGGAACACCTTTATGAAGTCAGAAGTCAGAACTCAGAAGTCAGAAGTAATCCCTGAAGCTCCTTTGAGCATTTATAAATGTCCGCGCCCTATTTGCGTAGCGCTATAAAAGATAGGGACTCAGAAGGTTTCAACTTGAATGGCCGTTTTCCTCCCCTTGTTTCCTGATAATTTGTGACATGATTTTAGAGTTAACTGTTATCAGGATTGGGATTATGAGTTTAAAGGACAAAATCACAGAGGAGATTAAAGCTGCGATGAAGGCCAAAGACAAGGTACGTCTAGAGACAGTTCGTAGCATCAAAAAAGTTATTCTAGAGGAGGAAGTCAATGCTAGGGCGGCTGGCAAAGATTCTCTGACAGAAGCTCAAGAAATGGATATATTAGCAAGACTGGCCAAACAACGTCGGGATTCTATAGAACAATATACTCAAGTAGGTCGTCAGGAATTAGCAGATCAAGAAGCAGCAGAATTGGCCATTCTTGAGGAATATTTGCCAAAACAGTTATCTGATGATGAGATTGCTCAGGTAATAGATGAGATTATTGTCCAAGTGGGGGCTAGTTCTGCTAAAGATATGGGTAAAGTTATGGGCCCGGCAATGCAGCAGTTGAAAGGTAAGGCCGATGGTAAAAAAGTTCAAGAAATGGTTAAGAGTAAGTTAAATTAATAGTTAAACAGGAAGCTATAGTAGAATTCAGAATTCAGAATTTAGAATTTATCAGCTAAATTCTTGCTGTGCCTATATTTGAGAGGCTTGAGAATGTCTTAACCGCCTGGTCGCTGCTATATTCAGAATTCAGAGGTTAAATTCTTGCTCTGCTGTGACTATATTTGAAAGCAGAGGGGGGAGTTTCTCCCCTCAGAAAGAGAGGTTAGGTTTTACCAACAATTTTAGTCTAGACACGCTACTAGAGATGAGCAAAAAGATATATTTGGGCTTAACCCAAACTAAACAAGGATTTAACTTTAATTTAACAAAAGGTTTCTTAAAAATAGGTTTTGGAAGTATACTTTTGAGTAACTACTCCTTTCCCAAAACTTAGACTTTATTGAGCATCAATAGTCAGCAGCAATCAAAAATATTAATTAATAATGGCATGAAAATCTATTAATATT
>NZ_LGSU01000471.1 GCF_002260545.1 Hydrocoleum sp. CS-953
ATATAAGTATCTTTTAATCACCAATGTTAGACTGAATTTTTTCATTTGACATAAATCAAAAATTAAGTGATTAAAGAACTTAATTTATCTGTAACATTTTTTTGAAAAATGGTATTATAGTTTAGTATTGTGAGGTGATAAAGTAAGGGCAATAGCTATAACTACTGCTATACTAACTTTTAGTAGCACCTAAGAGGATGTTTGGAAAGTATTAATTTTGATTTAGTTCCCCCTAGCTCCCCTTGAAAATGGTGAAATACAACGGAAAGTCCCCCTGATTAAGGGAGACCATTGAGGGATAGATTACTTCTCAAACAACCTCTAAGAAATTTTTCTTTGGTTAACTAAGAAGAAACAAAGGAAGGCCAATTTATCCCATTGCTTGGGTCAGCAAATAACCAGGTCTATAGATAAGTAGGGAACTCTCAAAATTATACAGTTTGATTTGTCAGTATACTTCTAGCAATTCTACAATCTTCATGTATTTGAGCTTTCAGTAAATCTACAGAAGCAAATTTTTGTTCAGGTCGCAAAAACTCTATCAAATTTACAGTTAAAGTTTGACCATATAAATCTCGAGACCAGTCTAATAAGTGAACTTCTACAGTTGGGTGTAAACCATTTAATGTAGGGCGAAAACCGACATTCATCACTCCTAAGTAGGGTCGATCACCAGAAAATATTTCTTGGGGTTGCTTCTGAGCAGAAATATAGACTTCCACAGCATAAACCCCAAAATGAGGCAAAACTTTTTGTGGTGGTAGCTGGAGATTAGCTGTAGGAAATCCTAATGTTCTACCTAATTGTTGACCCTGGACTACTTGACCCACTAAACTGTAGGGGCGACCTAACAAACGATTTGATTTCTTCAGATCTCCTTCTTCTAAAGCTTGGCGAATTATAGAACTGCTAATACGTTCTCCATTTTCACAAGTATATAGAGGTACAATTGTTACACCTATATTATAATTAGCAGCGATCGCCTGTAAATCTTTTGCGTCTCCTGCCCTCTTGCATCCAAAACGGAAATCCCATCCTACACTTACTCTATATGCTTGTAAATGTTTTACCAGAATTTCTTCTACAAATTGAATAGGAGTTAAATCTGCTAATTCTTGATTGAATGGCAATAATACTACTTGGTCAACTCCGATCTGTTGGAAAAGAGCTAATTTTTCTGCTATTGGAGCCAACAATTTTTTTGGTTTTCCACTAAAAAACTCTTGGGGATGAGGATTAAAACTAACAACGGTGGAATAAATTTTTTGCCCTTGGTCATCATCATTATTGCCCAATTCACTTTGGCAATGCCATGATGAGAGTTTTAACTCTTGATGGAAAAATTGCAGCTTTTTGCCTTCATCTACTTCTGTAGCTGTTGCCAATTCTGATGGACAGACAGAAAGTAAGTTGGAGCTATTACTATTGTTTAAGTTTAAAATCGGTTCAACTACTTGCCAATGTCCTCGATGTAAACCATCAAAGTTTCCCAAGGCAACTGTAGTTGGAGTTAGAGCCGTAGCTAAAGAAGAAGTTATCCACACACCTTATATTTTCATTGATTTAGTCATCTTTTACCAGATTTAATCTGTTTTTTCTAAGTTTTTTGTTAGTTTACTAACAAAATTAAAATTAAGCAGAAATTTTAACTTCTTTTACAGTATTTACTTCTGAATTCTGTTCTTGACCATTACAAGGAGGTATTAATTGAATTGATAGACCTTCTCTTGCCATCAAACTATTAGGAAATTTCTCAGCCACTTGCTCTCCCACCTTATCTAAAAATTCATCATTGTGCATAGGATCGTGGTGAAAAATCACCAATTTTTTGACTTGAGCTGCTTTAGCAATTTTTACAGCTTCCTGCCAAGTGGAATGGCCCCAACCTATTTTACTAGACTTTTCCGAGTAATATTCTTCATCTGTATAGGTCGCGTCGTAGATTAAAACATCTGCTTGACGAGCCAAAAATAAAACATTTTCGTCAAGGCGGTCTGGGAAATGTTCTGTGTCTGAAACATAAGCAGCGGAATATCCTTGCCAATTTACACGGTATCCTACTGCTTCTCCTGGATGATTCAGCAAAGCATTTTCTATAAGTACATCATCAATTTCAATTGACTTACCTATTTCCAGATCAAAAAATTTGAGTTCTGCCCCCATAATTTGTAGAGGTACTGGAAAATTAGGGTTGAGCATTTGGTCATTAAGTCTTTGTTGAATAGTAGCTCCATTAGGAGCTACTGGCCCATATATAAGGAAACGATTACTTTTAACAAAGGCAGGTACAAAAAAGGGAAAACCTTGAATGTGGTCCCAGTGGGTGTGAGTGAATAACATATGGGCATCTATTGGCATTTGAGACAGAAGGGATTGACCCAGAACTCTTAGGCCAGTACCACCATCAAAAATGAAGCGATGTCCACCAACTCGCATTTCTAAACAAGGTGTGTTGCCTCCATATCTGACTGTTTCTGTGCCTGGGCAAGCAATACTGCCTCTTACGCCCCAAAATTGAATTGTGAATTGATGTTGTTTAACCGACATGAGTTTTATCGCAGAATTTCTTCAGTGAGTCCATCGAGGAGATTTTACTTATGAGTCAAATTTTTGCCACTAATATGGATCTGCCTAAGAATAAATATGTATACTTCAATAGTATTTTAACTGTTATCTTCCGTAATTTACTATCAGTAAATTTGAGGCAGTAATTTCACTCAGTTTAGTTTGATTAGGTACGGTAATAGTATCAGTTTGGGAATATTGAAAAGACCACATTTTGGGATAGTGGTTATGGTTCTAGTCTAACGCGTGCAAGAATAGGATTGGTAAGTATCTTGATGATAATTGGGTTAGTTTGGCGATTTTGGGCATCTCATAGGGCACGGCAGTCAAAAGTCACAAATCAGAAGTCAGAAGTGATATTTGAATTGCTTAAAGTATATATTGTACAGTAATTTGAGGTAAGAATCAAATATGAGAATTTGATTCCTAGTTGCCATATATATTTGATTTGACAACTAAAAAAATATTTATGGTGATTTTGATTAATATAGACCACTATCAGAAGGTCTTTCATTCATGGATAATGGATAATGGATAATTATCTCTGGTTAAAACCGTAACGGAATTGAATATAAGGACATATCCTAGCACTTTTCTCTTGGTAGAATGACTAAAAGTAATTATAGTTTTCTCACAGATTACCAAGT
>NZ_LGSU01000472.1 GCF_002260545.1 Hydrocoleum sp. CS-953
CCGTAATTTACTATCAGTAAATTTGAGGCAGTAATTTCACTCAGTTTAGTTTGATTAGGTACGGTAATAGTATCAGTTTGGGAATATTGAAAAGACCACATTTTGGGATAGTGGTTATGGTTCTAGTCTAACGCGTGCAAGAATAGGATTGGTAAGTATCTTGATGATAATTGGGTTAGTTTGGCGATTTTGGGCATCTCATAGGGCACGGCAGTCAAAAGTCACAAATCAGAAGTCAGAAGTGATATTTGAATTGCTTAAAGTATATATTGTACAGTAATTTGAGGTAAGAATCAAATATGAGAATTTGATTCCTAGTTGCCATATATATTTGATTTGACAACTAAAAAAATATTTATGGTGATTTTGATTAATATAGACCACTATCAGAAGGTCTTTCATTCATGGATAATGGATAATGGATAATTATCTCTGGTTAAAACCGTAACGGAATTGAATATAAGGACATATCCTAGCACTTTTCTCTTGGTAGAATGACTAAAAGTAATTATAGTTTTCTCACAGATTACCAAGTCACCCGATCGCTTAATTTATCTAACATTTTAGGTCCAATTCCAGATACTTGATCCAGGTCTGCTAAAGATTTAAAGGGTTTATTTTTTCTTGTTTGAATAATCCGTTCTGCTAATTTAGGTCCGACGCCAGGTAGTGTTTCTAATTCTTCCGCAGTAGCAGTATTTAGATTAATTTTCTTGTTAGTATCTATTACCGAAGTTTCAGTTTCTGTTAATCTATCCCCACATTCTTTTTTCTGTTTCTCAACTTTTTTGATCAACCAGGATGGTATACCCATAGTTGCTGTTTGATAAAGTCTTTGAAATTCACGGTCAAAATGAGCTGCTACTGTGGAATTTTCTATTACTAATAAAGTTTCATCATTGTTCTGGTTAGCTGCTTCCGTCCAATTATGAGAACCAGTAATTACAATGGAATTATCAATAATTCCAAATTTATGATGGAGGCGATCGCCAGGGGGTAAGTTAGGTACACCTACTGTGGATATAGGTTTTTGCCAAGGGCGATTATCAGTTTCATATTTACATTTATTTGCTAGAGCAATTCCCATCATATCTAATCCTTCACTGTAGTAACGATAGGCAAAACTAGGGTCAATTAAACCTTGAATTAATACTCCTTTTAGGGATTGATTTTCTAGGTTATTAACTAACTTTTGTGATGAGAATACAAATAGGGATAAATTAATAGATGTTTGTGCTTTTTCTAATGTTTGATTTATTAAACCATTTACACTTTTTTGCCAATATTGACTATTAGAAATAGGAGAAAATTGTACTGCAACTTTTGTCTCACCAACTAATACTTCTCTTGTATCTCTAAATGTTTTTTTTACACCAAATTTACTATCTGGTTTACCTCCAGGACCATCTCCCCATAATAGATTAAATTCTTCTGTGAATATTTCAGCTAATTCAGAACTTTCTATTTTTAAAAGATTATTAGCATTTCCTCGACTCAGAGGTTCCGAAAAATCTCCATGAATACCACTGGTAGTAAAATTAGCCGAGGTGACAATAATAGTTTGACCATCCACAACTAAAAATTTGTGGTGCATCAGACCACTACCCTTAGAACCATCAGCAGTATCATCAATCAAGGGAACTCCTGCATTACTTAAAATTATTAGAGCATCCCTACGATTAATTTCATCTTGACTAATTTCCCCATCCATGTTAATATCAGTAATCTGAATAAATTCATCATAGCGGTCGCGCTCCCGTTCAGGAAGTTGAGCGACCTCAGATGGACTTAAACTTCCCCAGGGACGATTGTAGGTATTTTCAATAATAACTCGCACTTTGGCCCCTGCTTGATACCGTTCGACCAAAGCTTGAGCGATGGCTGGTAAACGTAACTCTTGAACCGCCACATCTACACTAGAAGTAGCATCAGCAATAGTATTAACAATTATTTCTTCAAGATTGTCTCCCAGTCGGGTTTGCTGACGTAGCGTTTCAGTATAGCTTGAAGCTTGGGATTGATTAAAGTAAGATTCAATTAAAGGGTCTTGTGGCAATGGGGATACAGGAGGAACTAACTGCTGAGGTTGATTCAGACAAGCAGTTAGGCTAAAAGCCAATAGTAAAACATAGCCAAAGCACAGTTTAATAGAAGAAAATAGCACTGATATTACCTATTACTTCATCTAAAAAAATTGGTAGTAAGTACACCTAGAGCAATTTTAGTGATAGCAGCTACCAGAGAAGTTAGAACATTCTCGCACCTCTCAAATTTAGTCGGTGCTGGGAATTTAATTTCTGACTTCTGACTTCTGACTTCTGACTTACACTATATAGGCTTCCTAACAAAGTATAATCTATAGTAAGCTACAGTGTGGGCTGTAGCTTAAATATTTCTCAATGTTAATTCTACTGAAATTTGAGCAAGAATGAATTTTGAGGATTGTGCCATAATCCCTGATAATTTAGAGTGATAGTTAACTTAAATATTCCTCTCTGTAGAGATGTTTTCTCTATTGTCCATTTGCTATGCTATTGGGAAGTAAGAATGATAGCCAAAACTGAGAGAACCTAGTGACAACTAACTTTGCTGTTTTATGCCGAAAAGAAAAAGGACTTTTCCGTGTGGCCATAAAGGATATGGGAGAAAATGCCATCGCTGTGAACAAGAGCAAATGGTACAGCAAAGAGTTGACAAAAAAATCGCGGAAAAGCGGGAAAAAAAGTTAGAGTGGGAAGCTTCCTTTGATGGTGATTTGATAGACTTAAAGGGTCTACCAGACTATGTAGTGGTTAAAGCTAGAACAATTATTTCTGGATTAAATAATAATCAAAGCTACCGGGAATTTGGAGGTAAACGACTTCGCCACAATCGTTTTATTGTGAGTATACCTGTTACGCGAAATTATAGAATGATTTGCCAAGATTATGGGACTTTTGTTGTACCACAGAAGGTGATGTCCCATGAAGATTATAATGTTTGTAAACCTAAATAATTAGAAAGTAGGGAAATTAAGCAGGGAAACTTTCCTGGTCTATTTCTTTAAATTGGATAATTTATTTTTTGCTATTCCTTGTAGGGGCGCTACGGGCAACTGAAAAGGTAAAAGGCAAAGCTATTGATTTAGTAAAGCTTTAAGTATTTTATTGTTGATTGGTTGGTTGTTTCCATGGTAGTGCATTAATCTACAGAAAATAGAGAGTAAGGAGTAGGT
>NZ_LGSU01000473.1 GCF_002260545.1 Hydrocoleum sp. CS-953
GCTATAGGTGTAGCTATATGAAAAACTTTGTTGCCAGTGATTTTTCAATTTTAATAGTTGACTATCATCCAGAAAATCTTAAACTATTAGGAAATGTTTTAGTCAAGGCAGGCTATAACCTAAATTTTGCCACAAATTGTCAAGAAGCTAGACAGAAAATTAGTCATTTACACCCAAACCTAATTCTGTTTGATTTGAAAGTAGCAGAAGATAATGGATGTGGGGTATGTCATCAACTTCAAGAGGATTTAAAACATCAACATATCCCAATGATTTTTATGACTGTCAATAAAGAACGAAAATATTTGAATTATAATTTTGAGTTAGGAGTAATTGATTATCTACAAAAACCGTTTGACTATGAAGAAGTTTTAGCTAAGGTAAAAACTCATTTAATTATCAAACAAAAATCTGATGAGTTAAAGGAAAGTGAAGCTAAATTAAATACAATAATTACTCATCTGTATGATGGTATTTTAATTATTGATCGAGATGGTGTAGTGAAATTTGCAAACCCGGCAGCAGCAAGAATATTTGGTCAACCTTTAGAAGCACTTTTAAACCATAGTTTGGGCATACCAATATTAACTTCTGACAAAGCACTATTAGACTTTATTCATCCCAATGGTAAATTAGGGGTAGCAGAAATAACTGTAGGAAAAACAGAATGGCAGGGAGAAACTGTTGATATTATCTGCTTAAGAGATGTTAGCGATCGCCAAAAAGTTATGGAAGAATTAGAAGTAGCTTTAACTAAACAAAAAGAATTATCTGAAGAATTAGAAAAACAGGCGACAACAGATGGGTTAACAAACATTTATAACCGTCGTCAAATTATGAAATTAGCTGCACAAGAGTTTGACCGATCTATTCGTTATCAACATCCTTTTTCTATATTAATGATGGATATTGATAAATTCAAAATAATTAATGATACTTACGGACATCAAATAGGCGATCGAGTGATTATTGAAATGGTTAAAGCGGTATTAAAAAATATCCGTAAAGTAGATATTTTGGGGCGTTTGGGAGGAGATGAATTTATGGCTATCCTACCAGAAACTAATCAGAAGCAAGCAGTAGAAGTAGCAGAAAGGATATGCTTGGGTATGAGAGAGATAGAAATTACATTTGAAGCAGAGATAATTAAAGTTTACACAAGTATTGGCGTAGCAAGTTACAGTGAAGAAATAATAAATTTAGAGGACATGATTAGTTATGCCGACAAGGCGTTGTATCAAGCTAAAAGAGGAGGCCGTAATCAATTTTGTACTGTATAACTAATTAGGGTTTACTGAATAAATATAGAACTTTATTGGTAGTATGAATAAAAAATTTGCCCTGAGTTACATAAAATTACACGCTAAAAGAAAAAGGGGGTTTTTATGTCCTGGGATAGCTATATCGACAATTTAATTGGCCAAACTAAAGATGCTTCAGGAAATACTCATGCTGACAAAGCTTGTATTATTGGTCTTGATGGCGGTGCTAAGTGGACTACAGATGCTCATCCTCATGCTCTGAAACTTTCGACTGGGGAAACTGTAAATATTGCTGGGTGCTTTAAATCCAAAGATTTTTCTGAATTTATGGCTAGTGGTATTGTTGCTGAAGGTGTGGAATACCAATTTCTCAGAGAAGAAGATGGGAAAGTAGTGTTTGGGAAAAAGAAATACGAAGGTGCAATTACGCTTCAGGCATCCAAAACAGCTATCTTCAATAATTAATAATTAATAATTAATTATTGAAAATAAGAGGATTGGTTAAAAGGGAAATTTTTTTCTTTTTTCTCCTTGAAAGGAGAGGCTTTAAACCCTTATTTTTCCGTAATTGCCCATTGTCCCGAAGGCGGTCAACAAGGAAATACNAATAATTAATAATTAATAATTAATTATTGAAAATAAGAGGATTGGTTAAAAGGGAAATTTTTTTCTTTTTTCTCCTTGAAAGGAGAGGCTTTAAACCCTTATTTTTCCGTAATTGCCCATTGTCCCGAAGGCGGTCAACAAGGAAATACTAATATAGCACTACGCAAATAGGTTAGGACGTTTATAAATGCTCAAACGAGCGTCAGGGATTACTTTTGAATTTTGAATTTTGAATTTTGACTTGCGCGTAGCGCTATAAAGGAGTGGCTGTAATTGTAGAGTATCTCGAAAGTATCGGTATGTAACCACCATGGTATAAGAGGCAGCATGACTTAGGAAATTGCCCCTACAACGGTTGTAGTCAAGGACTATCGCTATAAACAAATAGACTTTTTCAGCAAACTCCAATAAATAATAGTATATCTACGCCGCAGCTAATAATTTTTTGGGTCTTTTCTGATGCTGTAAACTGTACATATGTTCAAACAATTTCCAACAGTATTCTTCAGAAAGTCCACAAGTAATTGCACCTCGAAGTACAACATTAAAATACCAATCATTAGGAGCTAGTTCCTGGGGTAATTTATCTACAACTACATAGGTATTAACTTCACTATATAATTTACCTTGACAAGATACTTCAATTTTTTCTGGTCGATAACCACCGCAGTGAATTTGTTTAATAAAATCGAACTTTACAGTCTCTCTTTCATCTAGGCGATCGCGCAACCTCAAAGGTAAATTATAAAGCACTCCTTCCACAGTAGAATTTTGGCTTTTTACCACATCTAATGCTCCACAATTACGCTTTTCTGAATAACGATAAAATCCAAGTTTGTATCCTTTAAGTTTCGCCGGACCAATAACATAGGGATGAGTATTTTCACCTAAAGTTCGTTTTAAATCAACAGGACACATACAGGAACCATAAGCAAAATAGTAAAACTTTTTCTCTTTAGAAATTAACTTGTTCATCTTAATTTTTGACTGGAGAATTTGAGTTAGTATATCATTGAATTCCAGAAATATTTAACTGGAATATTTATGGCAAGCTATGCCTAAAAAAATCATTTCTTTTAAGCTTGGCTCAAGTAATATTGAAATATTTTCATTAGTAATAAATCTTAACTTTTACTATCTGCAACTTCTGTAGGCAAACAAACAGTAAAACGTAGAACTCAAAGAAACTTTACTATCAACAGTAATATTGCCACAGAAGTTTTTCTGTGCTGCATTATATTATGTCCGGATAATTAGGGATAAAAAAATTTTTGTTTGTAGTTGGGCTTTAGCCCGAACTCTAAGATAGGGCTCAAGCCCAACTACTAGCTTTAATTATAACTATTCAACCGGACAT
>NZ_LGSU01000474.1 GCF_002260545.1 Hydrocoleum sp. CS-953
ACACCCTACTGGACTATCAACCTACTTTCATACCTGAATTCAGTCCTGCGGTGCGTTACGCTTCACTAACGCACCCTACTGGACGTATTACTCCCTAAGCTTGAATATTAGTGGTTTGCTAACCAAACCCCCTACAAAAATAAACCACCAACAAAACTAAATTTCACAACTATACTCACTCCGTTGCTGAATCAATTTCGCCACCAAACCAGTCCAACCAGTCTGATGACTAGCACCTAAACCGGCACCATTATCGCCATGAAAATATTCATAAAACAGAATTAAATCTTGCCAGTTAGGGTCATTTTGGAATATTTCCGTATTTCCATAAACTGGACGTTTTCCATTTTCATCTTTGAGGAAAATTTTAATTAGTCTCGCTTCAATTTCTAATGATACTTCCCACAAATTCATCATTTGACCTGAACCTGTCGGACATTCTACCCGGAAATCTTCACCTAAATAGTTATGAAATCTTTGTAGAGATTCTATCATTAAATGATTGATTGGAAACCAGATCGGACCTCGCCAATTAGAGTTTCCTCCAAACATTCCACTGGTAGATTCGGCAGGTTCATAATCAACTCTATATTCCTCATCATTAGCATGAAAAATATAAGGATTTTCGGCGTGGAAACGAGATAAAGAACGAATACCATAATCGCTGAAAAATTCATTTTCATCTAACATTTTTTCGAGGATAATTTTCAGCCTTTCCGGACTAACAATTGCTAGTAAACGTTCGGAATCAATACCGCAAGCTTCCATACAAGCAATATTAGCACTAAGGTCGATTCTATTTGCCATAAACCAGTTTATTCTTTTCTGGAATTTAGGTAATTTTTTCAAAGTTTCTGAGTCAATAATTGCTACGGCAAATAATGGAATTAATCCTACTATAGAACGAACTTTTAGGTGTACATCTTCTTTGTCTGGTTGATGTAAAACATCATAATAAAAATTATCTGTTTCATCCCAAAGTTGAGTACCATCTGAACCTAAATGATTCATGGCATCTACAATGTAGAGAAAATGCTCAAAAAATTTACAGGCAATATCTTCATAAACATCATTTTCTAGGGCAAGTTCGAGAGAAATTCTTAACATATCTAAGCAGAACATTGCCATCCAACTTGTACCGTCTGATTGTTCAATATGACCTCCAGTTGGTAGTTCGGAACTTCGGTCAAATACTCCAATATTATCTAATCCTAAAAAGCCTCCTTCAAAAACATTATTTCCCTCAACATCTTTCTGATTTACCCACCAAGTAAAATTGAGTAAAAGCTTTTGAAATACTCTTTCAAGAAACTTTCTATCTTGACGACCATAAACTTCTTTTTCTATCTGATAAACTCGCCAAGTTCCCCAAGCATGAACGGGGGGATTTACATCACTAAAATTCCATTCATAAGCTGGTAATTGACCGNCCTTCAAAAACATTATTTCCCTCAACATCTTTCTGATTTACCCACCAAGTAAAATTGAGTAAAAGCTTTTGAAATACTCTTTCAAGAAACTTTCTATCTTGACGACCATAAACTTCTTTTTCTATCTGATAAACTCGCCAAGTTCCCCAAGCATGAACGGGGGGATTTACATCACTAAAATTCCATTCATAAGCTGGTAATTGACCGTTGGGGTGCATATACCATTCCCTAGTAATTAGGTCTAATTGACGTTTAGCAAAACCAGGGTCAATTATTGCTAAAGGTATGGTATGAAAGGCTAAATCCCAAACAGCGTACCAAGGATATTCCCATTTATCGGGCATGGAAATTATATCATCATTAAATAGATGAATCCATCCATAATTTCTAATATTTTTCCGATTTTCTGATACTTGTGGTTGAGTAGAATCGCCTTTGAGCCAATCTTCTACAATATAATGATAATATTGTTTTGTCCACAATAATCCGGCAAAGGCTTGACGCTGAATATTTCGCCATTCATCTTTCATTTTACAGGGAGAAAGACGCTGATAAAATTCATCTGCTTCTGCAATTCTAGTTTGAAAAATATTGTCGAATTTTGTGTCGAATGGTTGTCTAATTTCTGGAGAGTTAGCAAGTCTTAATTTGATGGTTTTAGTTTCACCTGCTCCTAGTTCGAGAATGTAATGTGGTGCAAATTTTGTGCCGTACATATTAGGATTAATGGCATCTTTTTGACCGTTGACTAAATAATTATTGATGCCGTCTTTGACATAAGCAGATGTATTTTTTTCTCCAGATAACCTTTGTTTATTTGTTTCGTTTTCCGTAAAAAAAAGTTCCATAGTTTCAGGAAAATACAGCCACCTTTTGCCTAAAGTGGGATGGTTTGCTTCGATGAGACCAGGATTAATTTTCTTGAGGATAGGTTTGTTTGATTTTTCATTCCAAGACCAAGTATTTCTAAACCAAAGAGTCGGTAATAAGTGTAATATCTTAGTTTCTGAAGCCAAATTATTTACTGTAATTTTAATCAGAATATCTTCTGCTGTAGCTTTAGCATATTCAACAAAGACATCAAAATAACGATTTTCGGCAAATACTCCTGTTTCGAGTAATTCATATTCCAAAGATTTACGATCGCGCTGTTGATTTTCTGTTAATAATTCAGCATAAGGAAAAGCACTTTGCGGATATTTATACAGAGCTTTCATGTAACTATGACTAGGAGTATTATCTAAATAGAAATAATATTCTTTGACATCTTCCCCATGATTTCCTTGACTTCCTGTTAAACCAAAAAGTCGTTCTTTTAGCATAGAGTCTTCCCCATTCCAGAGAGCGATCGCGAAACACAGTCGTTGATGATTATCCGAAATACCACAAAGACCATCTTCTCCCCATCTATAAGCACGATAATGAGATTGTTCGTGGGAAAAGTAATCCCAGGCGGAACCATCTTCACTATAGTCTTCGCGTACTGTTCCCCATTGTCTCTCGCTTAAATAGGGTCCCCAACGTCTCCAGTATTCTTCATGTTTAAAATCTGCTTCTAATCTTTGTTCTTCTGGAGTTAGAATGTTATTGTTTTGAGTATTCATAATAATTGATACTTTAGAATAGTTTGGAATCTCAATTTACTCTAATTGTTCTCAAATATCTGTAACAGAACTATCTTTTCTGTGTTAATTTTTTTCGGCAAAGTTTTAAGAAGGAAGAAGGAAGAAGGAAGAAGGAAGAAGGAAGAAAGAAGAAGTTTTGTAGTCATAAAGTGAAAACCGCTATAAATTTGATGGC
>NZ_LGSU01000475.1 GCF_002260545.1 Hydrocoleum sp. CS-953
AAAAAAGTGCTAGGATATTTCCCAATCTTCAATTCCGTAACGGTTTTAACCTTCTTGTAATTATCAATTATCCATTATCAATTATCAATTATTGAAATTACTTGATTTTTTGAGTCGAGTTAAACTACGAGCCTAATTATAACTGTTATACCAAACATAATATAATTTGGAATATTTCGAGTAATATGAATATTGACCACAACATATTAAGTGTGGAATTGCACTACTAATAAATTTAGTTTTGTATATCAAAAAGATATTTATAATTACAATTATCATGTAATTTATGTTCGATAGATCGATGTTATATTTTAGTTGAAGTTAATTTAATATAATACATATAATCCATGTACAACCATAATCAATTGGTTAATCAGTTCTGAAAAAAAAAGCTTAAATAAATTAGGACTTACGCAAAGAAACCCGGTTTCTACGATAAATCGTTGTTTTGAGCAATAGACATCTACGAGAAACCGGGTTTCTGGGTTCACCTGCGTAAGTCCTGAAATATCAGTTTAATGAAGAAAAATATTTTATCTAAAATGTAATAAATACAGTCATTTTTTTTCTAAGTTGCAGATATTTTAAATCTACTCTGTATTAACATTTAATATTAACAATTATGGTCAACTTCGATTTCTTGCCTAATTTACCCAAACCAAATCTTGACGATCGCAAATTTGAAGACTTAGTACAGGAATGTTTGCTGCGCATTCCTCGCTATTGTCCAGAGTGGACAAACCATAATCCAAGCGATCCAGGAATTACAATGATTGAACTGTTTTCCTGGTTAACAGACCAGATGTTATATCGATTTAATCAAGTTCCGCTACGCAATTATATTGTATTTCTGGAAATGTTGGGAATTCGTTTACAACCTCCAGCAGCAGCGCGAACATTGATTACCTTTGAACTGACAAAAGCACAGAATATACCCTTTTCCATTCCTGCTGGCACAGAAGTTTCCACAGAACGCACAGAAACTGAAGAATCTATTATTTTTAGCACAGATCGGAATTTATTAATCGGAATTCCTCGGATCGAATGTTTTTTGAAAGCCAGAGAATATCATAATCATGGAAACCTCAGTAACGATATTTTAGAACCTATTTTCCCTAGGACGCGATCGCTTTGGAGTCAGGAAGAAGATGGAGAATGGCTCAGTACAATTCGCACCCCAGTTTTCGAGCAACAACCCCAACGGGGTAATTGTTTTTATCTTGTGATTAAACCGAAAGCAACAGGTGAAGAAAATTCCATTGAAGGTAATATTCTCGCTATCACATTTAAAGGACAAGCTGCTGCTGCTACTGGCATCGATCCGAAAAATCCGCCTCGACGTTGGGAAGCTTGGAATGGCCAAGAATGGGTTTCCGTTTTGCGACAGGAAAATGACGATCGCACCCACGGATTTAGTTTTACAGAAATTGATCAACAAGGCCAAAACCCAGAACAAGGAGCAGATGTGATTTTGCATCTTCCTAGGGATTGGCCAGAGGATAATTTACACAGCCAATATCAAGGTCATTGGATTCGTTGTATTTATCGACAATTGCAGGATCATGACTCCCAAGAATACGGTTATAGTAGTTCTCCTTTGATTTNATCGCACCCACGGATTTAGTTTTACAGAAATTGATCAACAAGGCCAAAACCCAGAACAAGGAGCAGATGTGATTTTGCATCTTCCTAGGGATTGGCCAGAGGATAATTTACACAGCCAATATCAAGGTCATTGGATTCGTTGTATTTATCGACAATTGCAGGATCATGACTCCCAAGAATACGGTTATAGTAGTTCTCCTTTGATTTTTAGCTTGTCGATCCGGTCTATTGGTGGAGCAGTTCCAGCTACTCAATGTGTTTGGGTTAAAGATGAACTACTGGGGGTAAGTAACGGTAAACCAGGTCAAGTCTTTGAATTGCAAGGAACGCCTGTTCTCGAACGCTCCAGTACAGAGTATATAGAAATTCAGCCCCCCGGCGATCGCCAACCCCGCGAACCTTGGACAGAAGTATCAGATTTCGCAGATTCTAGAGCAAGCGATCGCCATTACATTATTGATTCTCAAACGGGTATTGTTCAATTTGGCCCTCTAATCCGTGAACCACCTCAACTCCGGCGACAAACTGAGGTACGAACTCGTTTGCAAACTAGCGATCGCCTCCGGACTCAGTTTAACGGGACAGAAACTGCTATGAATGCGCTTCCTCCAATGGATGTTGAGACGGAAAGCAATCTTAAAGAGCGTCAATATGGTCAAGTGCCACCACCAGGAGCAGAAATTTATCTGAAGGCTTACCGTACTGGAGGAGGAACTCAAGGTAATGTTGAGGCAGAAATGCTGACAGTATTGCGTTCAGCAATTCCCTACGTTAAGCAGGTAATCAATTACGAAGCAGCGACGGGAGGTACGGAACCAGAGTCTCTGGAAAAGGCAATTTTGCGAGTTCCGGGACTATTGCGCTCCAGTCAACGGGCCATTACTCGCAATGATTTTGAATACCATGCGATGCGAGTTCCAGATGTAGATATAGCTCGCGCTCATTGTTTGGATGCGAACATGGAAATGGATAAACAGTGGACAGAGCCAGATGCCATTAAACCTGGTCAGGTGTGTATTTTAGCAATACCACAGGCAGATATTCAGGATTTGAGTCGGGGTTTATCTCCCCAAGAACTAAAGCTAAATGATGAGGTACGAACAAAAATTAAAGATTATTTGAACGATCGCAAACCTTTAGGAGTACAAATTCTGCTGCGGGAACCGAAATATATTGGGGTAAAAGTGAAAGTAATGATTATTGTGGGCCAGAATGCGGATCGAGGATATGTTAGCTCTCAATTTCTCAAACGATTGTATCGGTTTCTCAACCCCATTACAGGGGGAACTGAAGGTAAAGGTTGGCCATTAGGACATCCGGTTTATCCATCTGATGTAGTTGCCTATTGTCAACAATTTTATCAACAAATTCCCCATGTTAGTTATTTAAAAGCCGTAGAACTGAGGGGAATTCGTCAACAAGATCAAGATAACTGGAGTGTTGCACCTATTCCCGAACCAGTGATTTATCCAAGTGAATTTGGAGTGGTCTGTTCTTGGGATAATCAAGCTGAAAATGAGGAACGGAGAACCGCTCATGAGATAGAATTAATACTGGATAATTAATAGATTTATATAGAACCCCTAAAGGTATCTATTTAATATAGATTGAGAGTAGGGGAGTAGGGG
>NZ_LGSU01000476.1 GCF_002260545.1 Hydrocoleum sp. CS-953
TAATTATTCACAATAAATAGTATCAATATATTTATTTGCTTCCTTTCTTCCTTTCTTCCTTTCTTCCTCTCTTTCTTTCTTCCTTCTTACTTCTTCCTTCTTCCTTCTTACTTCTAATTTGAAGTTAAAAGCACAAAATCAGTTACTTTACCTCCACTATAGCTTCGCCAATGTTCTGATACTTGAAAAAACCGTTCATTTGCTTGAGTCGGATTCATAATTGGGAAACTTTCTAAACGATAATTTTTCTCTTGGGAAGGTTGATTTTTTCTGATACTAGCAACTAAGTTTTCCATAAATTGATATCCATCACAAAAAGCATTTGGTGGATAACCCATTTCTCCATCATCATAAGCTTTTCCAGCAAGATAAATTATATTGTGATAAAAAGAATGTGAGTCCATTTTATCTATATACCTGCGTAATTTTAAAGGTGACGGCGCGATTAAATATACATCTTCACAATCAGGTTCCGCATACATTAATTCATCCCAATTTCTATAAGATTGTAGGGTTTCTCCTGACTCTAATTCATAACCTAAAGCAAACTGCATTTCGTCTAACAATTCTGCTTCCCAAGATTTTTGAGATATTCGATCTAGCCAATAATGAATAGTATTATAAAATTCAATATCTGAGAGAGAAAGCAATGCTTCTTTGACGGCATCGGTGTGTATTTTTGTTTTGATTTTCATGGTCTTACCTCCTTTTTTTTGTTGGTTTGAAAGATTTTGATTTAGTTTAGTTAGTTAGATTTTATGAGGGATATATCCTTCAGGATTAACTATAAATATTTGGCAGTATTCTACTTGTATAGGAAGCAAAAAGTTATGATTTTACTTCCTTATAACTTACCGAGAAACCGGGTTGATCAACTAAATTTTGTGGTTTAAAAATAATCAGGCTAATAAACCCGGTTTCTTGTTTGGATGTTTAAGTCCTGTTCCTTCTATAAGACTGACCTATGCTTTGCATATTTCGTCTATAATTCTGAGGAACGTCCTTAGAGTACGGCCTCTTATTTCTTTTAGTCTTTTGTTGTCAGACAATGACTATTGATATTGTCGATCCCAATTAGTAAATCGATATGTTTTGGGTATAACTCTCTAGTTAATGGGGAAATTGTCTAAGCAATTGTACTGTTGCTACAATTTTCAACAGTCCTCCGGTTGGAAGCCCATCAACTATTTTGTCTTGAGGATGGGACTTCAGAGAAGATTATTTATATGCCAAAACTCTTAATATAGTATATAAACAAATTTTTGTAAATCCAAATCTTGATGATTTGTATTTATTTTTAATTTTTAATTAGTAGATTATGGAATGAGTGGTATATCAAGAGCGATCGCCTACTTATGTAAATAAACAAAGATTTTGGGATAGAACAGGATGGATCTGGTGGTGCATGGTAATGGTAGAGAAAGTTTGGGAAGTGTAGGGGATGTGAGGAGTGTGGGGAGTGTGGGGAGTGTGGGAAAAAAAATGTATATTTTCACGCTTTAGCGAGCGGGACAACCGAAGTTGGTATTTGGAGAACGGCATTGTGAAAGCTCTAAAATAGTATAGATCCTTCAGGGGAATATTTATTTAAACGATGCTGACATAGTGGGATGATTGAGATTGAGGTGAGATATTAACAAGAGCGCAAAAAGAGGCGCTCATCTACTAGATTTTTCCTTACCTACAATGCTATTTACCAAAACTGATATATAGTCATTAGCATTTAGTCTATCAGACATCTGGTGAAAAAGATATAGACTTTTTGCGGTTAGTAGGGAAAAGGGAATTTATTCTTACGAAAAAGATACGAAAAATGATTTAGGGAAGTGAATTTTACAACTCTAGCTTATCTTAAATAAAGAGCAAGTTTATTTTCTGGAGAGGTCTATTATTAAGAAATAATTATGGTTTCTATTTATTTAATATCTATCATCACACAACAGAATTTTATTTATTTTTATCTAGCCACAAGTTTTATAGAATTAACTGAGTATTTTTTAGATGAATTTGTGTTAATTCTGAAGATATTTATTGAAGCAATTGCTGTTTTTATTATTGCTTTTGCGGTGCTAAAAGNATCACACAACAGAATTTTATTTATTTTTATCTAGCCACAAGTTTTATAGAATTAACTGAGTATTTTTTAGATGAATTTGTGTTAATTCTGAAGATATTTATTGAAGCAATTGCTGTTTTTATTATTGCTTTTGCGGTGCTAAAAGCACTAGCAAAAATTTTGCAAATGCGGAAAAATAGGAAACTTTTTGCATCAGAAGGAACCATCCGACTTGAATTAGGAATTTCCCTAGTTCTGGCTTTAGAATTTCTCTTAGCTGCTGATATAGTAGGAACTGCTATATCTCCAAGTTGGAGTGATATTGGAAAGTTAACTGCAATTGCTGGAATTCGTACTTTTCTTAACTTTTTTCTCGAAAAGGAAATCAAAGAACTGCAACAAAAAAATCAGTCTGATGAATAATATTAGACCTTTCCGGAAACAAGGGAATAGGGAGTAGGGAGTAGGGAGTAGGGGAAATAATTGATGATTTATGCGTATGGGATTGATTTAATGTTTGATTATCGGAGATGTCTATTTAATATAATCCTAAGCATTCAGCTATCAGCTATAGTAATCCTAAATAGGCTGTAACAATTCAAAAAGTAGAAATAAATTCTGAAACTTTTACCTATTGCTTATTGCCTATTGCTTATTGCCTATTCCCGAAAAGCGGTAAGATTTTTATACACAAATAAAATAGGATTACTATATTGCTTTAGTTTTTGATAAAAGCTTTATTAATTGAGCTAGATTAATCTTATGTTTGCTTCTCCCCTACTTCCCCATTAGAGTTTAGATATTATTGCTGAGAGCTAATAGCTAATAGCTGAATACTTATATATAATACCAAATTGATAAATCTTCGCTACAAATATTTAGGTTACTGCTTAGGAGTCAGGAGTGAGAATGAATAAATTTGAGACTATTTTTTATGTTTTAATTGTCTTTTTTATTAAATCAACATTTACCGTAAAACCTTTGAATAGTTGTTATTATTCATAACATTCTTTTTTGAAAATGGTATAATCTCAAAATCACAGGAAATACTGATAAATGATGACTGAAATTACCGAAAAATCAAGGTATAAAGCCTCTCTATTTATGGATAAAAAAGAAAAAACTTCCTTTTAGCCAATCCTTCTATTACAGAAGAGGTAATTATTAATTATTCATTATTAAT
>NZ_LGSU01000477.1 GCF_002260545.1 Hydrocoleum sp. CS-953
ATACAAAACCATTAATACCCTGGATGCAAAAATTGTCGTCTAGAGTTTATCAATACGCTTTCCGAAACTTAGGTGAAGCATTTAAGAGGTTTTTTCAAGGCTTAGGTAAACATCCACGATTTAAGAAGAAAGGTAAACATGATTCCTTCACAATTGATAATTGCGGAAAACCAATAGAACTTAATGGTTGGTCTCACAAGTTACCTTTTATCGGTTGGGTAAAAACTTATGAACCAATTGAAGCGACAACTAAAAAAATAACAATTAGTAGACAAGCAGGTGATTGGTATCTCAGTTGTAGCTATGAATTTCATGCCATAACCACGCCTAAAAAAACTGATGTAGTAGGTGTAGACTTAGGTGTGAAAACCTTAGCTAGATTAAGTGATGGAAAAGTATTTGAAAGTGTGAGATCGTACCAAAAATTTGAAGCTAAGTTGTCTAGGCTGCAATACCTAAATCGTCATAAAAAGGTAGGCTCTGCTAACTGGAGGGCAGCACAACTGAAGATAGCTAAATTGCATGGAAAAATAGCAAACATTCGTCATGACGCACTTCATAAACTGACAACATACTTAGCCAAAAACCACGGCCAAGTTGTTATTGAAGATTTGAATGTGAGGGGAATGTTAGGCAACCATAAGCTAGCTAAATCAATTAGCAGATAGTGATTTTATGAGTTCAGGCGACAGCTAGAATATAAGTGCCAATGGTACGGTTCAGAGTTAGTAGTAGTTGATAGGTTTTTCCCATCGTCAAAGACTTGCTCAAACTGTGGTCACGTTCAAGATATGCCATTAAATCTGAGAACTTATGATTGCCCAGAGTGTGGATTGTCAATAGATAGAGATTTAAACGCCAGTATAAATTTGAGAGATGCGGTCGGCTTGACCGTGAATGCTTGTGGATGAGTAACCGCCGACGGCCTCAGTTGTTTGCGTAGCATTCCGTAGGAAAGCAGGAAGTAAACAGTAAAATGCCATATTATGACGTTTTATATCGGTTTTATGAAGCAGGTCCTAAAGGTGTTTGGTGTCATCACAAGCGCAAGAATCCGACCAAGATTCATGTCAATCAACATTTCATTAAAGTAAATGGCAAGAGGATTAAAGAAGATCCTCTAATGACTCCTGACCAATTGATACCAGTAGTTACCTTGAAGCAGACAAATCGTAATGATATGGGCTATCAGATGGTTATCGATGGTCCGTGTAGTATAGTTTATAAGCCTTATAAACCCTTGCCTTGTGGCGCACATTTGTGGATTGAGACTTACAAGCCAGTGCAGTTTGTGGATACTCAGTTTAATTCTGTGACAGCAAGGCGACCATACAAAGATGTCTCTTGATATGCAAATATTAATTCCAGGATTATTTCTAACTTTTTCCTTTTGTCTAGGCGCTCTTCCTCTAACTAATTTAATAGTTAAGAATCTGGCAAATATCGACCTAACAAAAGTTGGTACAGGTAATGTTAGTGTTGCAGCCTCATTTGNTTGATATGCAAATATTAATTCCAGGATTATTTCTAACTTTTTCCTTTTGTCTAGGCGCTCTTCCTCTAACTAATTTAATAGTTAAGAATCTGGCAAATATCGACCTAACAAAAGTTGGTACAGGTAATGTTAGTGTTGCAGCCTCATTTGTTCATGCACCAAAACCTGTGGCAATATTTGCTGTCTTGGCAGAAATTAGTAGAGGAATTGCTCCTGTTTTAGCAGCAAAATTATTATTTCCAGAAATTCCTACTTGGCAATTAGTAGGATTAATATTTTTAGTCGCGGGTAGATATTTTATTGCTCAAGGTGGTGGTGTTACTAATGCTAGTTGGGGAGTTTTGGTTTATTCTGCTGTTGTGGTATTGGCTTCGGGAATAACTGGTTCTTTAATATTAGTCATAGGTAAACAAATCTTTCCTCGAAAAAATCAAAATATTCGACAATNGGTGGTGTTACTAATGCTAGTTGGGGAGTTTTGGTTTATTCTGCTGTTGTGGTATTGGCTTCGGGAATAACTGGTTCTTTAATATTAGTCATAGGTAAACAAATCTTTCCTCGAAAAAATCAAAATATTCGACAATGGTCTGCTCGTTTGGGATGTCTCAGTAGTTTTTTATGGGTTTTATTATTTCGCCAGGAACCATCTTTTTCTGAATTGTTGGCAATGGCGGTATTAGTCATTTTCTTAGTAGTAATAAATTTTCGCCAAAGTGATGATATGGCTTTACAAAAACAACCTATATTTTCTCTTGATAATCAACTTGAAGCTAAAATTTGTGGAGAAAAAGCAGCCAGATTAGCTCTACTGAAAAAAGCTGGTTTTAATGTTCCTGAAGGTTTTGTTTTATCTGCTATTGAAAGTGGAAATAGGGAATTAGTTGTAGAGGGTGGGGTGAACAAATCTGTTGTTGATTCTCGGTTCTCGACTGGTTTTTTATCAGCAGATAAAATTCTAGATCAATTAAATGAAATGTCTTGGAGTTTTCCCCTAATTGTTCGTTCTTCAGCAGTGGGGGAAGATAGCGATAATAGTTCTGCTGCCGGACAATATGAAACTATTTTTCCTGTGAGAAATGAAACAGAATTATTAGAGGCAATTAATATTTGTCGTCAATCTTATTGGTTGCCGGAAGCTGTTACTTATCGACGACAAAAAGAAATTCCTGATGCAGAAATGGCGGTATTAATTCAGNCCCTAATTGTTCGTTCTTCAGCAGTGGGGGAAGATAGCGATAATAGTTCTGCTGCCGGACAATATGAAACTATTTTTCCTGTGAGAAATGAAACAGAATTATTAGAGGCAATTAATATTTGTCGTCAATCTTATTGGTTGCCGGAAGCTGTTACTTATCGACGACAAAAAGAAATTCCTGATGCAGAAATGGCGGTATTAATTCAGCCTTATCTTATTAGTCAAGTTGCAGGAGTAATGTTTACTCGTAATCCTTTGGATGGTGGTGGGAAAATAATTATTGAAGCTCTGCCTGGAGGTGCAGAAAAAGTTGTGGGTGGGCAGTTGACTCCTGTGCATTTAGAAATTGTTGAAGAAGGAAGAACTCAGAAGGAAGAAGTCAGAAGTAAGAGGGAAGAAGGAACAGGGAAGAAGTGGATAGTGACTCAAACCTCAACCAATTTTAAACACTCTGTAGACAACAGGCTATTCAACCCAAAAGATAAAGATAAAAATCTATCTTTAGAGCAAGTAAAAAATCCGGATATTTTACCTGAAGAAATTGTTGAA
>NZ_LGSU01000478.1 GCF_002260545.1 Hydrocoleum sp. CS-953
TATCAAGTAATTAACACAGGTAAAATAAATTATTACCTAATTATTAGTCATTTAATGTTCATTATTCTTCTGTGTACGGACGCCCTTATGCAACGTCCCTACCCCCCACCTCCCACACTCCCGTACGGACGTACGGACGCCCTTATGCAACGTCCCTACCCAAACCTAATCAAATATAGCAAGGTTTTTGATAAATGGATAACAGCTCATAATCATGGTCATTATTATCAGACACATAATGATAATGGAATTCCAGAAGTTGCTAAAAGAGAAATAACCTACGTTTATTATTTTTATCAACAACCTCAACAATTTTCTGGCGGAGAATTAGTTCTATATGATGAAAAAATAGATAATAATTACTATAAGCAGGCAAATTGATTTAAGAAAATTCCACTCAAAAATAATAGTATAATTTTCTTTCTTAGTCGTTATTGGCACGAAGTTTTACCAGTAAATTGCCCTTCTAAAAATTTTGCAGATAGTCGCTTTACTCTTAATGGTTGGATCTGGAATTAATAATGGATAATGGATAATGAATAATTAGGGTTTGCTGAATAAAGTATTTTGGTAGGGAAAGGAGTCAGGAGGAATAGGAAATTTAGAGAAGATACCCAGATATTTTATCTCTTTATTTTTATACTATAGTCAAACTAAAATCCTAACTTTTTAGTGACTCAAGCTGAAAAAAGGAAAACGGATTCGATATGATTCTAGGGTGAGGCAACAGAGAGAATCTATAATCAGCTTTTCGCTCATCCGACTTGGTATCAATATTATGCTAAAATCCTATTTCTTAAGTTGAACAATTATCATATTATGACAAGTAGATTTTCACGAGTAAAATTTTTCAATCTCTCTGGAAAACCCACTATTTCAATGCAGATGATGTGGGTAGGTTTAACAATTACAATTCTATTTATATTAATTGCTATTTTTGCTCCACTTTTAGAAAATTTTGGCTTGCTCCAAGACCCTCAAGAATTTCTCAGTAACCCCATACATCAACCACCTTCTTTTGAACATTGGTTTGGTACAAGTCGTCAAGGTTATGATATTTTTTCCCGAACTTTATTCGGCGCACAAGTTGCTTGGCAAGTTGTAATTTTAGCGACTTTATTAAGTTTAATTATTGGTGTGCCATTAGGAATGGTAAGTGGTTATCTCGGTGGCAGAATTGATAAAATTTTAATATTTTTTATGGATACTGTTTATACTTTACCAGGATTATTACTTTCTATAACTTTAGCTTTTGTCGTAGGAAAAGGAATATTAAATGCAGCGATCGCTTTGAGTATTGCTTATATTCCACAGTATTATCGAGTAGTTCGTAACCATACAGTTAGTGTGAAAACTGAACTTTTTATTGAAGCGGCAAGAGCGATGGGTGCTAATACCTGGAGAGTGTTGACTCGTTATTTATTTTTAAATGTTATTCAAAGTGTTCCTGTATTGTTTACTCTTAATGCTGCAGATGCAGTTTTGGTATTAGGAGGATTGGGATTTTTAGGATTAGGTTTACCTCCTGAAACTGCTGAATGGGGAAATGATTTAAGGTTGGCTTTAGATGCTTTACCAACAGGTATTTGGTGGACTGCTTTTTTTCCTGGTTTGACTTTAACTTTAATGGTGGTTGGGTTATCCTTATTAGGAGAAGGATTGAATGAATTTGTTAATCCTAAATTTAGAAATTAATAGACTTATTTCAGAAGTCAGAGAATAGGGAATAGGGAATAGGGAATAGGGAATAGGGGGTAAAAATTGTTGATTTTATCTCTTTAGTTAAGAGAATTAAAAATTTTGCAAGAGGTCTAATACTCTAATGTTTAATCAAGGTAAGGAAGAAGGAAGTTGAAGTTGAAGTTTTTTTTCTTCTTCTTTATTCACAATTAGTCATTCTAAATGATATGATTTATGAAAAAAAATTGTAGGGTTTGGTTTCCACATCAAAGCGAAAATGTCATTTTGACACCAGATCCCTACAAGAAAATATTACATCAGTTATCAGTTATCAGTACCTCCAACGAATAAGGAGGCTTGAAATACGGAATCTTATTTTTTTATACTCTTAAAAGAGTCGGCGTAACTACCCAAATTTTTCGGTGATTAGAATATTCTTAAACCCTCAAATTTAGTCACCCCAAGAAGTTAGCTTCTAAATTCAGAATTCAGAATTCTAAATTCTACCAAAACCACCCCAAAAAGCACCAGAAATTATTCCCCAAATTGAGCCAATACCTGCACCAATAATTACTCCTTTCAGCAAAGTTACTTGACCAGTAATTCCTAAATTTAAAAACAAATTATCACCAATAGTTATAGATAAAATTCCGCCAATAATTCCCCAAGTGATCGCCGTCAAAAAACAACCCCAAATTCCTCCAACAATTGCACCTCTTATCCCAATTAATTCTAATGCTAAAGGTAAAGGAGGAGCCATAATTAATCCACCAAATATAATTCCCGATATTGTTCCACCAATAGCACCATTTCCACCACCAAAAATCAGAGCAGCTATTAATAATTGAGGTAAATTATTCGCACTAACATCAATATTTTCTTGACTCCAAAATAGTAAGCAAACTGTGGCAACTATACCTATAATTGTGCCGAAAAAAGAACCCCAAATTGCACCTAAAATTGCTCCAGACTTACCCCAAATTCTCATACCTCCTAAAAACATAGGAGGTTTAAATAAACTCCAAACAAAACCAAAACTTCCTCCAAGAAATGCTCCTGATAAATAAGCTCTAGCAAAGTTAGCATCCCGATTTAATATTGCTAACATTAATCCTCCAATAGCACTACCTAGAAATAACCCACCAATAATTCCACCTATTATATAATTTTTGCTAGATTCATCTCGTCTACCCGTTAATGATTTCCAGATTAGGCTGATAATTGTACACCACAAAATACCCATTAATAATGCACTTATAATAGTGATTAAATTTTGATTAATTCCGATAAATAAACCAGCCAAAGCAGCACAAAATAAAATCCCCCAAACAGTTCCACCAATTATGCCCCATATTATTTTAGTAAATATCTTTGTTTGATTCTCAGGTAACTCTTTCATAATTGATATTATCCCTACGCTATAAAAAAATTTCAGTGTTAAGAAATATACTATAGCTTTTTCGGAATTATTTTAATGATATTACCATTAGCACGGACTTCATCCATTATTTTTTTCAGCCGTTCCTCAAATTCCCCTCTGAACCTAGTACCAGCTATCAGAG
>NZ_LGSU01000479.1 GCF_002260545.1 Hydrocoleum sp. CS-953
TTTTAAGGCTCGTTCAATATTTAGCATTCTTCTGGCCAATTTCTGCTTGAACCATTTTACCTTATTTCCCAACAACTCTATTATTATTGCTGACAGTCGTTATGGTTTTATTCGTCAATTAACCCAAGGAGCTACCGAACGCATTGGGGAAGCTAGTAGTACAACTTCCGATCGCTTAGATCGGATTGTTCTTGATCGCTGGCTAGGGGTTCCCATTTTCTTATTGGTAATGTATCTTATGTTTCTCTTTACCATCAACGTCAGTGCTGCATTTATTGATTTCTTTGATATTGCTGCGGGCACGATTTTTGTTGATGGTTTGGCTAATCTTCTGGAAGGAATGGGTACACCAGGGTGGTTAATTGCTTTCTTAGCTGATGGTGCTGGAGGTGGTATTCAAACTGTTGCCACTTTTATCCCTGTAATTGGGTTTATGTTCCTGTTTTTATCAATTCTAGAAGATTCGGGATATATGGCGCGAGCTGCTTTTGTGATGGATCGATTAATGCGGTTTGTGGGATTGCCAGGAAAATCTTTTGTACCGATGTTAGTGGGGTTTGGCTGTAATGTTCCGGCAATTATGGCTACACGGACTTTAGAAAATTCCCGCGATCGTCTAATGACTATTATGATGAATCCGTTTATGTCTTGTGGAGCGAGACTTCCTGTGTATGCTCTGTTTGCAGCAGCTTTTTTCCCCATCGGCGGACAAAATATTGTGTTTGGACTCTATCTGTTGGGTATTGTGGCAGCAGTTTTTACAGGACTTGTGATGAAAAATACCATTCTCCAAGGAGAAGCAAGTCATTTAGTTATGGAATTACCACCCTATCACCTGCCCCGAATTAAAGGAGTTTTAATCCGCACCTGGGAACGCTTAAAAGCATTTTTGTGGAAAGCAGGCAAAATAATTGTCTTGATGGTGATGGTTTTGGGATTGTTAAATTCTATTGGTGTAGACGGTTCTTTTGGCAANACTTGTGATGAAAAATACCATTCTCCAAGGAGAAGCAAGTCATTTAGTTATGGAATTACCACCCTATCACCTGCCCCGAATTAAAGGAGTTTTAATCCGCACCTGGGAACGCTTAAAAGCATTTTTGTGGAAAGCAGGCAAAATAATTGTCTTGATGGTGATGGTTTTGGGATTGTTAAATTCTATTGGTGTAGACGGTTCTTTTGGCAACCAAGACAGCGACAACTCCGTTCTCAGTAGCACCAGTCGAGCAGTCACTCCTATTTTTACTCCCATGGGAATTACAGAGGAAAACTGGCCTGCAACGGTGGGAGTTTTCACTGGAGTCTTTGCAAAAGAGGCTATGGTAGGAACCCTAGATTCGATTTACGGACAATTAGCCAAAGAAGATAATCCTGATGCAGAAACTGAGGAAGAGGGTTTTAGTTTCTGGGGAGGTATTGGAGAAGCATTTGCTAGCATTCCCGCTAATTTAGCTGATTTACCAAATCAACTACTCGATCCCCTGGGGTTAAATATTGGGGAGACTCAAGATGTAGAAATAGCCGCTGAGGAACAGGAAGTACAGTTAGGAACATTTGGAGCTATGGCGAGGCGGTTTGATGGCAAAGTAGGAGCATTTTCTTATTTGTTATTTGTGCTGCTATATTTCCCCTGCGTATCAGCAACGGCGGCTGTTTATCGAGAAACTAATATGGGATGGATGCTGTTTGTAGCCTTCTGGACAACAGGATTAGCTTACATTGTAGCTACTGTCTTCTATCAAATTTGTACCTTTGGACAACATCCTGGTTTTTCCTTTATTTGGATCGTAGGTTCATTGATATTTACGGGTGCTACTTTGGCTATAATGAAATTAGCTAAACCCATTCGGTTAAGAAGTCAGGAACAAGCTACTTAAGGTTTGCTGAANAATTTGTACCTTTGGACAACATCCTGGTTTTTCCTTTATTTGGATCGTAGGTTCATTGATATTTACGGGTGCTACTTTGGCTATAATGAAATTAGCTAAACCCATTCGGTTAAGAAGTCAGGAACAAGCTACTTAAGGTTTGCTGAATCAGGACTTATATAGAATCCGGATAATTACTATAACTATACCCAAGTCATTGCGACTGGAACGGAGTGGAAGGAAGCAATCTCAGGGATTTCGCGAGATTGCTTCCTATCGTCATAAGAAGAGGTAATTATTAATTATAGGACTTACGCAATACGACGTATTTTTGTCATTGCGACCGACAGCGAAGCAATCTCAAATCCTAGTTTTTCCTACCTCATGCGTAAGTCCTGAATTATTAATTATTAATTATTAATTATTAATTGTTGAACCTATTCCCTGATTATGATTTTAACTGATATTCAAGTTTATTTAGAAAAATGTGGCAAGATATCCTTAGCTGAGTTAGCTTTGCATTTTCAGATGGATGCTAATGCTATGCGTCCCTTACTCAAACGACTAATTCATAAAGGAAGAATTCGTNCGTAAGTCCTGAATTATTAATTATTAATTATTAATTATTAATTGTTGAACCTATTCCCTGATTATGATTTTAACTGATATTCAAGTTTATTTAGAAAAATGTGGCAAGATATCCTTAGCTGAGTTAGCTTTGCATTTTCAGATGGATGCTAATGCTATGCGTCCCTTACTCAAACGACTAATTCATAAAGGAAGAATTCGTCTGATGACAGGAGAAAAATGTACTAACTGCTGCAACTGTGCCTCAGAAATGATTGAATTTTATGAATGGGTTGGGTTAAGCCATTCGTAAGGATTTCCTGCGGAATGCTGCGCAAACAGCAGTCAGCTATCAGCTTCATTACCAAAAAATGAGGTCTAAAGCCTCCCCTTAAAAGGGGATGAAAAAAATATTTAACTCAGTATTTCAAGCCTCCGACTTTAAGTCGGAGGTTCACTGATAACTGATAACTGATAACTGATAACTGAAATGANAAAAAATATTTAACTCAGTATTTCAAGCCTCCGACTTTAAGTCGGAGGTTCACTGATAACTGATAACTGATAACTGATAACTGAAATGACCTATAGTCTAGTAGTGGACTGACACAACTAATGGGTGTGCATTAGGGCGGGTTTATGTAAATCTTAGAGTAAGCATCAAAATTCGGTGTTGCACAATAATGATGAAATATGAAAGTAGATATTTTTGGATAACTCTTTCCTCAAGATATGTACAGTTGAAAATTTATTATCATTCTTTACACCGCTTTTGCTGATGGATAAACCACACCGTCATAACCAAAACCC
>NZ_LGSU01000048.1 GCF_002260545.1 Hydrocoleum sp. CS-953
TTATTGAGGTAATTATCAATTATCCATTATCAATTATCAATTATCAATTAATGAAGTCTCTTGGGTTTTTAATCAGTTCAGAAATGATATTTGTATCTAATAAATATAAATAACTCATTTTGACAAGTCAATGTCATCCAAGGGTAATAATTCTTCATCCACATCTGGAAAATTTTCATCTAAGGGTTCAAGGGTAGAAAGAGTTTGTAGGAGAGATTTTTTTTTGACAGGGGAAATAATAGGGAAGGGAATACCATCTTGGATTATACTCAAGGGTTACCCTGTTTTTTGTGCTTGGTTAATTAGGTGTTGAACAGATTCGGGAAGTTCTGCAAGGGTTATTTGTTTCAGACTGAGTTGTGGGGTTAGGGATTAGATTAATATGAGAGATTTAGGTTTATCAAGAAAAATTTCCACCGCATCCCTTAAGGAGGGAGAAAATGTTTCAATCTCTAAATAGGGATTTAGGTTTGTCAAGTATAGAGTTGGATTGCCTAATATGATTATACAAATTGGCTTCAACCCCTAAATAGGGATAGAGCAAACCCATCTTATTTTGAAGTCGTGTACTTAAGTATTGATAATTGTTCCTTCTATAAACTTTAACGATAAAAGCTGCCAAAATTTAGATGGGTTTGGTCTACCCCTTTGCATATTTCACATATAGCACTACGCATTAAGGTGTTTAACATTTCTAAATCCTGTTTGCGCAGCATTCGGTAGGAAAACCTTTTCACAATCTGCTATTCCCTATTCCCTATTCCCTATTCCCTATTCCCTAGCGCTATATATTTTAACGGAGCTTTCTACAACATAAAACAATGTAAAAAATCGGTTTTCCTGATGTAGCTAATCTGTGAACGTAACGAATTTCACAAATCTTTTCCAAGAAATTTTCTGAGATTAAAGAATCAATAAATTTGCCAAAACCTGTCTGATTATCAGAAAGCAAAAATTCCTCTTTGATCGAGATAGCCAAAAGTCCACCAGGTTCAACAATATTCAGAGCATTGCTGAATCCCTTTGTAGAAATATCAGAAAATCCTAGAGACCCAACAGCGATTAAACAATTAATAGAACTTGTATCTTTCAACTTAGAGAAAACTTCGCCGTTTGAATCAGATAAATCACCTACAATATATTTGTCATATATTTTGGGTTGGTCTCGCATTGCTGCATCACAAGCAATTTGAGAAATATCTTGTCCTACTAAGTGAGGAACATCTAGTTGACGTAATTTCTCACCAATTAATCCGTTACCTGCACCAATCTCCAGAACAGACATCTCAGTAATAGGGATAAAATAATTCTTACTAATGAACTCAACTACATTTTTCATTACCCTGGGAGAATTACATTGAAGCTTATTCATTAATAGTTCTTCATATAATCCTGGTACTGAGAAAATTTTGTCATAGTCATGGATTTTTATTTCCTGGGTTATACCATTTTGTTCCAAAATAAAAAACTCTTGGTCTTGAGTAATATCCTTTTGATCTGGAATAACAATTGAAAAAGATTTCATGTCTTGATATAAGTAGTTTAACCTGTTAAGCAAAAGCTCGGATTATGCAAAGGTATTAGTATACCACAATTTGAATATTT
>NZ_LGSU01000480.1 GCF_002260545.1 Hydrocoleum sp. CS-953
AATTTATAAAAACAATCTCAAAATATAATTTAATTAGTAAAATTTATATTGATTGTTCAGTATAAAATTCTAGAATATTGTGATTATTATCTTTGCCAATACCATTTTAGTCGACCAAATTTTCACAGCACATTATCTGGTCAAAATAGTATAACTCAAAGTAAAAATAACATTTAGCTATTAGCTAGGGTTTGCTGAAAAAGTATGTATGGCTTCGGGTAGNAATATTGTGATTATTATCTTTGCCAATACCATTTTAGTCGACCAAATTTTCACAGCACATTATCTGGTCAAAATAGTATAACTCAAAGTAAAAATAACATTTAGCTATTAGCTAGGGTTTGCTGAAAAAGTATGTATGGCTTCGGGTAGGAGTCAGGAATTAGGAGTTAGGAGTTATACCATTTCTCAAAAATCTTGCTATCTTTGATTGAGTGGAGAAATATGGGAATTGTGGGAGGTGGGGAGGAGAGAAAAAGTAGTAGTAATAATCACTAACGCTCCTAATAATTGTCAAAAACAGACTTTGAATCTTGGTAACTACTTGAGTGTTGAAGTATAGCCGAAGTATATCATTACTTTTGGTAATTGGTATTAGGGGAATTTATAGAGGAGGTAGGAGGAAGAATTGTCTCTGAATTTTTCCAATCTTGTCTGCCTAAATACTGACTTTTTGAGTTTTTTAGACTGAAAAGCTGGCACTTTTTTTGACCTAAAAAAGCACTTGCTTTTATCNATCTTGGTAACTACTTGAGTGTTGAAGTATAGCCGAAGTATATCATTACTTTTGGTAATTGGTATTAGGGGAATTTATAGAGGAGGTAGGAGGAAGAATTGTCTCTGAATTTTTCCAATCTTGTCTGCCTAAATACTGACTTTTTGAGTTTTTTAGACTGAAAAGCTGGCACTTTTTTTGACCTAAAAAAGCACTTGCTTTTATCTGTCAATGCTTTGAGAATTAATTAGCAAGCCCTCGCTATTGAAGAATTAGTCAGGAAACAGAATATGAGAAACAGAATAATTAGTTGGAGATTCTCAACTATAACCAATTGTAGACACCACGCGTGACGATGGAGATTTATAACCCATAAAGCTTCCAGCACTGTTTTTTTCTGATAACAACCATTTTTAAATTCAACCTACTTACTAACTACTTAAAATTTGACATAGAGGTAACTTTAGCAATTGCTTCTAACTTCATTCTCGACGGATAGTTACCTTCTTTTTTAACTCGCTTAACTTCTGCTTCTGAAATATTCATTTTCAAGTATTTAGCTATTCCTCGAACAATATCACTTTTATCAATTATTCCCGCTACTGCTCCAGCAGGAGAAAGTACAGTTATTTCATTTTGTTGAGAAAATTCCATACTTTTAATAACTCCTAATAAACTAACCTCTTCTGACACAGTAACCATCTGATTTAGAGGGCAAATAATCATCCTTAAAGTTTGAGTATCCCGATAACTTTTTTCAATATATCGAATAGCATCAGCATAAACAAAACCAAGATAACGACCCCTCTGAGCAGCAAAATAAGTTGAAAATTTAGAACCTTTGAAAATGTATTTATTGGCAAACTGACTGAGAGTTAAATTTGCATCTACTACACGAAAATCTTGAGTCATTACCTCTACAGCTTTAATATTAATTAACGCTGACTTTAAATCAGTTATGTGCTGATAAATTTTGGCATTACGCATAGCAAACCAGCCAATTAACCCAATCCAAAAAATACTATAATCTCTAGTCGTCAAAACTACTATCAACCCTAAAATTATTCCTAACCATCCTAAACCTTTACCAGTTTTAGCAGCCCATCTTATACCTTTACAATGACTACCAGTTATTTTCCAAACAGCCACTTTTAATACTTGTCCGCCATCCAAAGGTAAGCCAGGAATTATATTAAAAATCGCTAAAATTAAATTTATTTCTGCTACTCTACTCATTAACTTCCCAACTAAACTTGATGTTGGGAATATAAAACTTGTTAAACCTAATAAAAAGAATAAAACTAAACTCACCAAAGGTCCGGCGATCGCTACTTGAAAAGCTTCTCCAGGATTTCTATAATCTCGATCTATTGTAGCGATTCCACCAAATAAAAATAAAGTTATATAATTAACCTTAATTCCTTGAGAAATAGCAACTAAACTATGACCTAATTCATGTAATACTACGGAGAAAAATATTAGTATAGCAATTACCAATCCAGCACCCCAAGCTAAAAAAATCCCCTTTTCTTGGTAATCTTGACTATTGATGTATATTGCCCAAAGTAAAATAATTAACCACGAGTAATCCAGAAATAAAGGGATACCAAATAAATTGCCTATTTTCCAACTTGCCTGCATTAATTCGTTGTTGATTTTTTATTAAAATAGGGAGTAGAAAATAGCTGACTGGGATATGTTTTTTACTTTCTGGTTTTGACTAGACTTGGAGGAATTGGTGACAAAGTGAAAAGGGAGAAAAAAGCGCAGATATTAAGACAAATGTGAATTTTAATTTTCCAGCCTTTGTACTTCCTTGTCTACCTTGTTACTTTCCCCCTTTCCCCACACTCCCGACGCTTCCCACGCTTCCCACACTTCCCACACTTCCCACACTTCCTACACTTCCCTAAAAATGGGGGAATTCTTCTTTTTCAAGAGAAAACCCCCTGTGGATGATAACTAAAATCAGGTTATATCTATCTATAGCATACCAGCACTACCAAGCCCTAAAATTATTCCTGCTCCCAAAATATGACCAAAACTTGTAGTAGCTAATAATTCTGGTATTCCAAAACCAGTAAAAATTGCTGGTAATGATATGGGTAAATCTGGCCCTTGTCCACGATTTTGCTTTGAAATGGCATAGTAGCCGATGACAATTGCCACTAAATTACAAGTTATCATTATAATTGCTACTTTTGGTGACCACTCTGCAGAGAGAGGATGAGATTGTGCTGCTAGAATTAAACCAGAGTAAATCAAGTTCTTATCTCCTTAAATTAAAAAGATTTGTAGCAAATTTAAAATACCTTGCCCGATCAGGTGGTTTTTAAATCAACTTATGTTTTATGTTTTGTGTTTTGCAAATTATAAAGAAACTTTAGCTAAAAGCTATAATTTGTTTTAATAATTAACAATGACTTTAAGTTTTTCGGGCACATTTTTTACAGCTCCCAAAGTAGCAGGGACTTGGAATCTACATAAATTAACAAAAGATATACCATTAGATTTCTTTGTTTGTTTCTCCTCCCTA
>NZ_LGSU01000481.1 GCF_002260545.1 Hydrocoleum sp. CS-953
ATTTACCGAAATAATTAATAATTAAGCAATTAAATAATTAAATAATTAGATAATTCACGCCTTGAAGCCTCCCCTTTCAAGGGAAAAAAAATAAATCTTTTCCTGATTAGTGTCAATCCTCTCACTTTTAGGGAGAGGTAATTATCAATTATCCATTAATGAACTTACCTACTTAACCTAAGCAGCAAATATACAATTAATTTTACTTGACTACTTATATAATATGATTAATTATTAGAGATGCTAAAAGTTAGGTTAACTTATGTCCATTGAAATTGAAACAGAATTGCAAACCGCAGTAGATAAACGGCGTAACTTTGCAATTATTTCTCACCCTGATGCTGGGAAAACTACCCTTACAGAAAAACTGCTTTTGTACGGAGGTGCTATTCAAGAAGCTGGTGCAGTAAAAGCAAAAAGAGCGCAACGTCATGCCACCTCAGACTGGATGGAAATGGAACAACAAAGAGGTATTTCTATCACTTCTACAGTTCTCCAATTTGATTATCAAAACTGTCAAATAAACCTCCTAGATACTCCCGGCCACCAAGATTTTAGTGAGGATACATATAGAACATTAGCAGCAGCAGATAACGCTGTAATGTTAGAAGATGGAGCTAAAGGTTTAGAACCTCAAACTCGCAAATTATTTGAAGTTTGTAAAATGCGAAAACTACCCATTTTTACCTTTATTAATAAAATGGATAGACCAGGAAGAGAACCCTTAGAGCTATTGGATGAAATTGAACAGGAATTAGGCTTAAAAACATATCCTGTAAATTGGCCGATAGGTATGGGCGATCGCTTCAAAGGAGTATTTGATAGAAGAAAAAAACAAATTCATCTATTTGAAAGGAGTATTCNGTAAAATGCGAAAACTACCCATTTTTACCTTTATTAATAAAATGGATAGACCAGGAAGAGAACCCTTAGAGCTATTGGATGAAATTGAACAGGAATTAGGCTTAAAAACATATCCTGTAAATTGGCCGATAGGTATGGGCGATCGCTTCAAAGGAGTATTTGATAGAAGAAAAAAACAAATTCATCTATTTGAAAGGAGTATTCATGGCAGAAAAGCAGCAACAAATACAGTAGTAAATTTAGGAGACCCTCAAATAGAAGAACTATTAGAGCAAGACCTTTATTATCAACTCAAAGAAGATATAGAATTGCTAGATGAATTAGGTGCAGAATTAAATTTAGAAGAGATACATAAAGGAGAAATGACTCCTGTATTTTTTGGTAGTGCCATGACTAATTTTGGGGTGCAATTATTCTTAGATGCTTTCCTAGAATATGCTCTTAAACCAGGTACTCATAAAAGTACAGTTGGGGAAATTTCTCCTACTTATGAAAACTTCACTGGATTTGTGTTTAAATTGCAAGCTAATATGGACCCAAAACATCGAGATAGGGTGGCTTTTATTAGAGTTTGCACAGGAAAATTTGAAAAAGACATGACAGTTAGTCATGCCAGAACAGGTAAAACAGTGCGATTATCTCGTCCACAAAAGTTATTTGCTCAAGACAGAGCATCTATCGAAAATGCCTATCCTGGAGACATAATTGGTTTAAATAATCCGGGAGTATTTGCCATAGGAGATACTATTTATAATGGCAAAAAATTAGAGTATGAAGGTATCCCCTGTTTCTCACCAGAAATATTTGCTTATTTAAGGAATCCTAATCCTTCTAAATTTAAACAATTTCGTAAAGGAGTTAATGAATTAAGAGAAGAAGGTGCAGTGCAAATTATGTACTCAGCAGATGAGTCAAAAAGAGACCCTATTTTAGCTGCTGTTGGGCAGTTACAATTAGAAGTTGTTCAGTTTAGAATGCAAAATGAATATGGAGTAGAAACCAGATTAGAAACATTACCTTTTAGTGTGGCACGTTGGGTAGATGGTGGTTGGGAGATACTGGAAAAAGTAGGTAGGTTATTTAATACTGTAGCGGTGAAAGATAGCTGGGGACGACCTGTTTTGCTCTTTAGAAATGAGTGGAATTGTCAACAGGTAGAGTCTGAACATCCAGAGTTAAAATTGAATAATACTGCACCAGTAGTTTCTGGTCAGGAACCAGAATCTTTGTAAGGGAAAGGAAGAAGTAAGAAAGAAGAAGGAAGAAGTAATTAAGAAAAGGCTAAATTTGTCAACTTTACTTTCAACTTTTCTTCTTTCTACTTCCAGTAAAGTGACTGAAATATTTTCAGAGATTGAACCTTTAAACTTAGCAAACCATGATTAGTAAAATAGCATTAACTCTGGCTACATTATTGTCAGCATTCAGCTATTAGCAGTCAGCAATCAGCTTTTTTGTTGTGAAGGCATTAAATACATTTACTATGGATAGTTAAGGTTTTCATATCTGCTTTAAACTTTACTTAAGCAAGGATTTCAGTGTTTCAATATTGCCATCTAACTTCCTATATATCTGAAGCTATAGCAATCCTAAATTGGTCGTAAAAAGTTTTATAATAGTTAAGCTAAATACTTACACATTATCGATTATTATACTAAATAATTCCATGATTGCCACTGCCTTTACTGCACTTATAAAACCTGATACGCTGGTGAAAAAAGAGATACCAGAAAATATAGCTGCTAAAACATTATATTACCCAGAAGTTACTTCGACCTTAAACAACTATCCTGAATATCAAAAAGAATTGAACAAGGCTAAAAAGTTAGTTTTATCACTACCAAATTCTGAAGCTCAACGAAACTTAATCAATTGCATTAGCTATTCATATTGTTGTTGATTACTTATTTGATTGTGCCCATAGCGACTTAGACTTTCAAAATCAAAAAGAGTGTACTTTATACGGACTATCAAAAATCGCCAGTATTTCACCTTTTGCTAATCAAACAGTTAAGCAAATAAAAGAGGGAAATACAATGAATACTGGTTTTATGATAATGCAGCCACAATTAATAAAAGATGCTATAAACTGGCGTAAATCTGTATTACCGAAAATTTATAAATATGTATTTCAATTAATGGTGAAAAACACTATACAAATTTAGGGATTTATTTTATTTAGGTAAAAGGAAAAAGTAATAATAAAAGGCTAAAAGTTCAAACTTTACTTTGAACTTTTACAGCAGTTTTCTATTTAATAAAGTACATCTTACCTGTACATCATTAATAGTCAACCAATAATGCGGGCGATCGCGAAGCGGAATGGAGTTCTATCGCCACTCATACTTTATCTAAAATCTAAAAACTATTGTGCAATAGTTTTATTAATA
>NZ_LGSU01000482.1:0-1170 GCF_002260545.1 Hydrocoleum sp. CS-953
CTTCAGTTATCAAGTAATTAACACAGGTAAAATAAATTATTACCTAATTATTAGTCATTTAATGTTCATTATTCTTCTGTGTACAGACGTTGCATGCAACCTCCCTCCCCCACCTAATCAAATATAGCAAGGTTTTTGGTAAGTGGTATTACACGCTCCGATACCAACGGACATGATATAAAACTTGCTGAATAACCTTTTTAATAATTATTAGCAAGGAGAGTATTAGTTATTCTTGTGTTTACCGAAATATTCTGGTTTAAAGCCTCCCCTTTTAAGGGGATAATAAATAAAAATTTTCCTGTTTGTCAATCCTCTTCTTTTCAAGGAGAGGTAATTCGCGCATTCTTAATTCGCGCATTCTGAATTATTGAAAAATGGTAGAAGTAGGGAAGAAGGAAGAAGGAAGAAGGAAGAAGGAAGAAGGAGTAAATCTTGAAAAAAAGGGCAAAAGGATAGAAATATCTACCTAAAATGAATTGAAGCTGCTTTTTTTCAGCATTTCTGAGAGACAGAAACCTTTTTGTAGCATTCTTTTTTCAAACTGGTATAATACAAATATTGTTTCTGTTGCGTAATATTTAGGGCTTGCTAAATAAATATCAAAGTATTGACAGATAAAAGTTTTAGCATTTTTAGGTCTTGAAAAAGTGCAAGGTTTTCGGTCTAGGGAGCTTAAAAAGTTAGGATTTTAGGGTGAAGCGAGGCATAAAAATCAAGGGATAAAATATCCGACAACCTCCTCTAAATTTCCCATTCCTCCTGACTTCTAGATTAACCATCTAAACTTATACCGATGCTACCTGATTTGATATAAAGCCTTCTATTTTAAGATAAAAAAAGTCCTAGGAGATTTCCTTGTATTCAATTCCCGTAAGGTTTTAACCAGAGGTAATTATCAATTATCCATTATCCATTATCAATTATCAATTATCCATTATCAATTATCCATTATCAATTATCCATTATCCATTATCAATTATCCATTATCAATTATCCATTATTGCTCCTGTTGCGTAATATTTATGCTTGTTCACCGAAAAATTAAGATATAAAGCCTTCTCTTTTAAGATAAAAAAAGTCCTAAGAGATTTCCTTGTATTCAATTCCCGTAAGGTTTTAATCAGAGGTAATTATTAATTATCAATTATCAATTATCAATTATCAATT
>NZ_LGSU01000482.1:1180-3262 GCF_002260545.1 Hydrocoleum sp. CS-953
AAATTCTTAATTCTTAATTCTTGAAGGACTTTGCATGGAACGTCCCTACCTACTCCCCTACTCCAGAAAATTTGGAAAAGTTTTGGAGAAATAGTATTATATCTATATTTCCCTGTTCCCAACTTCAGCCAAAAATCTATAGTAAAAAAACAGTATTAATTATGAGTCAATGTCTGAACCCCAACTGTCTAAATCAAAATCCACCAAACACAAACTTTTGCCAAAAATGCGGAGCAAAATTGCTTTTAGCCGAACGTTATCGTGCTGTAAAAATTATCGGTAAAGGTGGTTTTGGGAGAACTTTTAAAGCAGTAGATGAATTTAAACCTTCCCAACCATTTTGTGTAATTAAACAGTTTTTTCCTGACGCTCAAGGAACACAAAATCTGGAAAAAGCAGCAGAATTATTTGCTCAAGAAGCAGTTAGATTAGAAAGTTTAGGAAAACATCCTCAAATTCCTGAATTATTAGCATTTTTTACTCAGGATAATCGTCAATATTTAATTCAAGAATTGATTGAAGGGAAAAATTTACAGCAGGAATTAGAAACAACAGGTCAGTTTAATGAAACTCAAATTTGGGATTTATTAAATGATTTATTGCCAGTCTTAGAATTTATTCATTCTCAACAGGTAATTCATCGGGATATTAAACCGGAAAATATTATTAGACGACCCGACTATTCTGGGAAAAAAGGAGAATTAGTATTAGTAGATTTTGGGGCAGCTAAATATGCAACTCCTAATACTTTGGCAGTGACAGGAACGGTTATTGGTTCTGCTGGATATGCTGCACCGGAACAAGCTGTGGGAAAGGCAATTTTTGCTAGTGATATTTATAGTTTGGGAGTAACTTGTATCCATTTGTTGACTCAAGTTGAACCGTTTGAGTTGTTTGATGTGAGTGAAAATGATTGGGTTTGGCGAGATTTTTTATCCTCTTCTATAAGTGATGATTTGGGTAATATTTTAGATAAGATGATTGTCGGAGCAACTAAGAAAAGATTTCAGTCAGTAGAGGAAATTTTGGCATTGATTAAACCTGATATTTTTGATTCTTCGCGCTCTGAAAAACAGGTCAGTGATTTTTCTCCATCTGCGTCTATTCCAGAAGTAGAATTAAGTTCGGAAGTGGGAATAGATTATGGTGATTTGCATGATTTTTTGGCTGCTAAAAAGTGGCGAGAAGCAGATATAGAAACCGCAAGGTTAATGTTAAAAATAACTCACCAAGAAAGTCGGGGTAAATTAAATATTCGTTCAATTGATAATTTTCCCTGCACTGATTTACAGACTATTAATCAACTATGGGTAAAATATTCAAATGGTAAGTTTGGTTTTTCTGTACAAAAAGAGATTTGGGAAAGTTTTAGTAATCAAACCTTTTATTTAACTTATGAAAAATTTGGCGATCGCTTAGGTTGGCATTCTATTATAGGTTGGACTAACTACGATAATTTAATATTTAATGTGGAGAAAGCGCCGGATGGTCACTTACCTGCTATGTTTGCGATGAGTGGAAATTGGGTATGGTTTATGGAGCTAGGAAAGTTATTTTCTGCTCTGATAAAAAGACTTAAAAATTGTGAAATATAGGTATCATTTCAAGAATTTAGAATTAAGAATTTAGAATGTGCGAATTACCTCTCCTTGAAAATAATATCATGTTCGCCTAAATAATTACTATAACTAAAGCTCGTAGTTGGGCTTCAGCCCTATCTACAGTTCGGGCTGAAGCCCAACTACAAACAAAAACTTTTTTATAAGTGATTATCCGAACATGATATAAGAGGATTGACAAACAGGAAATTTTTTATTTATTATCCCCTTAAAAGGAGAGGCTTGAAACCAGAATATTTCGGTAAAACCCGCTTGATCAGGAGTATTATAGAACCTATTTGGGATTTATGATTGGGAGTGTGGGGATATAGGGAGATGGGGAAATTTTTCTACTTTTTTCCTTTTATTTCTCAATAGTCAGGAGGGAAGAATAGAGAATTTTAACTCACAAGGAGGAGAAAGTTTGTTTTATCACTAGACATCTCTGGAAAATAAATAAACCTTTGAGTTAGATATGCTAAAG
>NZ_LGSU01000483.1 GCF_002260545.1 Hydrocoleum sp. CS-953
GATCAAGAGAAACAATGAATTTATTTTCCTTTTATTCAATCCTATCCGTTTTAGGGAGAGGTAATTATCAATTATCAATTATCAATTATCCATTATCCATTATCCATTATTGAACTTGAGCTTAAGTTCTGGATTTCATTATCAAATCACTCAAATTTTCGGTTACACTTGAAGAGAAAGCGATCAAAAAACAAATAAAAATTAACTTCAAAAGAGAGAACTAAAGATGATACAAACAATACAAACAACAGATCCGACTTATGATATTCTGAGAGCAGAACGACAACCCCTAACTTCCATATTTGCTCCAGAAAGTGTGGCCGTAATCGGTGCTACCGATAGAGTTGGCAGTGTGGGTCGCACAATCCTCTGGAATCTGATGAGCAATCCTTTTGGGGGTACGATTTTTCCAGTTAATCCCAAGCGCCATAATGTCCTAGGAATTCCAGCCTACCCAAATATCAAAGCCATACCAGAACCAATTGACTTAGCAATTATCGCCATTCCCGCTCCCATGGTTCCTGATGCTGTGCGCGACTGTGTGGAAGTCGGAGTCAAGGGCGCAATCATTATCTCCGCAGGATTCAAAGAAATTGGACCAGAAGGCATAGAATTAGAACAACAAATTATGGCAACAGCCAAGGGCAAAATGCGACTGATTGGCCCTAACTGTTTAGGTTTAATGAACCCCCATAGTGGACTTAACGCTACCTTTGCTAGCACAATGGCAAACCCAGGCAACCTTGGTTTCATTAGTCAGAGTGGAGCATTTTGTACAGCCGTTCTCGACTGGAGTTTCCCAGAAAACGTAGGCTTCAGTGCATTCATTTCCATAGGCTCAATGCTAGATTTAGACTGGGGCGACCTGATCTACTATCTTGGAGACGACCCCCACACCAAAAGTATTGTCATCTATATGGAATCTATTGGCAATGCCCGGTCATTCCTGTCTGCTGCTCGTGAAGTAGCATTGACAAAACCAATAATAGTAATCAAAGCTGGTCAAACTGAAGCTGCTGCTAAAGCTGCTGCTTCACATACAGGGTCACTCACAGGTAGTGATGAAGTCCTAAATGCTGCCTTTCGTCGGTGTGGGGTGCTGCGGGTGAATCGCATCTCTGAACTATTTAATATGGCAGAAGTGATGGCAAAACAGCCACGGCTACCAAAAGGACCGAGACTGACAATTATTACTAATGCTGGAGGACCAGGAGTGTTAGCGACGGACGCCCTGATTGCTACTGGTGGAGAACTTGCACCTCTGGCAGAAGAAACAATTGCTCAACTGAATGAATTTCTCCCCACCCACTGGAGTCATGCTAACCCTATTGATATCCTTGGTGATGCTGACCCAGAGCGCTATCGCAAAACTTTAGAAGTAGCAATTAAAGATCCTAACACTGATGGTTTGCTGGTAATTTTGACTCCTCAAGCAATGACTGACCCTACTCAAACAGCTGAACAGTTGAAGCATTATGCTCAAACTGCTAAAAAACCAGTATTAGCCAGTTGGATGGGAGGGGATGAGGTAACTACAGGTGAAACTATTCTCAATCGTGCTAGTATCTCGACTTATCGTTATCCAGATTCTGCTGCCAAGCTCTTTAACTTTATGTGGCAGTACAATTATAATTTACAGGGTATTTATGAAACTCCATTGCTAGCACAAGAACAAGAAAGCGGTCCAAACTGTTCTATAGTTGAGCAAATTATCAAAAATGCTCAGGATGCAGGTAGAAATATTCTCACAGAATCAGAATCAAAACAAATTTTAGCTGCTTATGGCATTCCTANATTCTGCTGCCAAGCTCTTTAACTTTATGTGGCAGTACAATTATAATTTACAGGGTATTTATGAAACTCCATTGCTAGCACAAGAACAAGAAAGCGGTCCAAACTGTTCTATAGTTGAGCAAATTATCAAAAATGCTCAGGATGCAGGTAGAAATATTCTCACAGAATCAGAATCAAAACAAATTTTAGCTGCTTATGGCATTCCTATTGTCCAGACTTTGGTTGCCAAAACTGAGGCTGAAGCAGTGGAACGTGCTGATATAATCAGTTATCCAGTGGTGTTGAAACTGTTTTCCGAGACAATTACCCATAAAACTGATGTGGATGGCGTGCAGTTAAATCTTAAAGATGCAGAAGCAGTAAAATGGGCATATCAAAATATTCAAACCTCTGTAACTGAGAAAGTTGGGTCTGAGCATTTTCTAGGGGTGACAGTACAACCAATGTTAAGTTTAGACCGTGGCTATGAGTTGATTATTGGTAGTAGTGTTGACCCGCAGTTTGGTCCGGTGTTAGTGTTTGGTACGGGTGGGCAGTTAGTAGAGGTGTTTAGAGACCGGGCGATCGCTCTACCTCCTTTGAATACAACTCTCGCTCGCCGGATGATGGAACAGACAAAAATTTATCAAGCGCTCAAAGGAGTAAGGGGAAGGAAAGCTGTAGATTTGGGAGCGCTGGAAAAGTTATTGGTGAAATTTAGTCAGTTGGTGGTAGAGGAACCTTGGATTAAGGAAATTGATATTAATCCTCTGTTGGCTTCTGCGGAAAGATTGATTGCTTTGGACGCAAGGATAGTTCTCCATGATAAGAGCGTGGGTGTAGAGAATCTACCATCATCAGCTATTCGTCCGTATCCTACTCAATATATAGAACCTTGGCAAATGAGAAATGGCGAGGAGGTGACTATTCGCCCTATTCGCCCAGAGGATGAACCGTTGATTGTTCAGTTCCACAAAACGTTGTCAGAGGAAAGTGTGTATTTGCGGTATTTTAATTTTCTCAAGTTGAGTCGGCGCATTGCTCACGAACGGTTAACTAGGATTTGCTTTATTGATTACCATCGGGAAATGGCATTGGTGGCAGATTATAAAAATCCAGAAACGGGAAGCCATGAAATTTTAGGAGTGGGTCGTTTGAGTAAGTCACATGGGGTCAATGAGGCTGAGTTTGCGATGTTGGTTAGCGATCGCTATCAACGTCAGGGTTTGGGTACTGAGTTACTGTTGCGATTGGTGCAGGTGGGTCGAGATGAGAAGTTAAAGCGAATAGTTGCTACGGTTTTAGCTGAGAATACACCTATGCAAAGAGTTTGTGAGAAGGTTGGTTTTCAGTTGCAACGTGGTGCTGGTGTAGTAGAGGCGAAAATAGATTTATAGTTTTGACAATTTTACTAGATATAGCAATCATACTAAATCCGGTTTATAGAGTTTTGGGGAGATGGGGAGATGGGGAGATGGGGAGATGGGGAGA
>NZ_LGSU01000484.1 GCF_002260545.1 Hydrocoleum sp. CS-953
TCCGCAAACGCACTTCGGCTGTCGCCGACATGGAAAGCGGAGCATTCCGTCAGGAAATGCGGAGCATGACAAACGGAAATCGCCTGTACAGGAGTTAGGAGAAATATTGGATTTGAACTATTAAATTATATAATTCATATTCAATAGAAAACTTTGCTTAATGAAGAAGTAATTTTGCAATTACTGTATAACCGGATTTTATATTACTTAATATATAGCAAACCGGGCATAGGTTGCGACAAATTAAAAAGTAAATAAAAAAGTTGAAACTTTTACCTGTTGCCTGTTCCCTAAAAAGCAGTAAAATTTTTGCCACGAATAATATCAAATTCGGTAGTATCGGTGTAAAAAAAAGCGTAGAAACCGAGTTTATATAAAATGCCGACTATAACTGACATCTATATCTCATAAACCCGGTTTCTTATAATACTCCGAAGCCAACGGATTTGAGATAAAATAGGATTGCTATATTGAAATATCATCAGTATTATTTGGGGGCATCTCAATTTTGAAGAAAGCCAAAAATTTATCGCTTTTAGGGAATAGGGAATAGGGAAAAAGTATTTTGGCAAATATGAGATGCACCCTATTATTTAGGGTAATTGAAATGTCATACCAAGCCTTCTATAATTGATAAATGCTTGACTAAATCAAAACTGCTCAGTATATAGGAAAATATTAGCTGAAAACCTTTAAAATTATGACTTTTGTAGGTGCGAATCGCGATTTGCCCCTACCACCAAAATACTACAACCGATTAGAGGATTCCCATATCTATTAGTTTTTTCTTTCTTATATCTTCCCTATTTCTTATTTCGTAAAAGTCTACAATATCTCACAACTCAAGTAATATTGCTATAGCAATCCTAAATAGGTCTTCAATAATTGATAATTGATAATTGATAATTGATAATTACCTCTGGTTAAAACCGCTCTTGATTGAAGATGAGGAAATATCCTAGCACTTTTTCCCCTATCCAAGGGGAGGCTTTAAACCAGAATTATTTAATTATTAATAATTAATAATTAATAATTCGGCAATAAATTTCATAGTAGTTAATTTGAGCTGAAAACCTTTAAAATTATGACTCCCAACTCCTAACTTTCAAGAAAATCTTACAACTTTAATAGGATTGCTATACATTACAGAATAATTAATAATTAATAGTTAATAATGAATAATTAATAGTTGATAGTCAATAATTAATTATTCATTCAACAATTAAGGTTTAAAGCCTCCCCTTGAAAGGGGATAAATCAAAAAAAAATCCTTTTAGCCAATCCCCTTCTTGAAAGAATGGGTAATTATTAATTATTAATTGTTTTCCTGCGGAATGCTTCGCAAACGGCACCTCGTCACATTAACATTGTTAATTGCTGAATATATTTATTTCATTATTTAGCTAATTCAGCTTCAATAACAGCAATTAATTCTGGTGAATTAGGAGCAACACTACTATTAAATCTAGCAACAACTTCTCCTTGTTTATTAACAACAAATTTTTCAAAATTCCAGGCTACATCGCCTATAGGATTAACAGCATTTGTCAAACAAGAATAAAGAGGATGTTTCTCAGAACCTTTAGCATGAACCTTATCAAACAACTCAAAACTTACATCATATTTTGTCTTAGTAAAATCAACAATTTCTGCATTACTTCCTGGCTCTTGTGCCCCAAAATCATTGCAGGGAAAACCTAAAATTCTTAAGCCAGCATCACGATATTTTTGGTTTAATTCTTCTAAACCTTTATATTGTGGTGTGTAACCACAATAAGATGCTACATTCACAATTAATAAAACCTGACCAGCATAATTTACTAATTGTTTTTCTTCCCCATTAATAGTTTTGACAGTAATATCTGAAACTGTGGTACTCATCTTTAAATAAAACCTCTAACTGAATAATTATAAATTTTACACTCTAGTTGTAAACAGAGAGAATATTTTTGATTGAATCAAACTATGGTAAACTAATACTAATTCACTTTAAAGATGTCACAAATAGTTGGTAACTGATGATGTGAAAGAATAAGCTGAAATTAGTGTATGACCATTACTTTAAGTCTATCAACTTTCACTTCTGAACTTCTGTACGGGCGTTTTCCTGACGGAATGCTCCGCAAACTTGTCGCGCAGCAAAATGGCCATTAGCTACGCACAACTTTTCTATCGGAATGCTCCGCAAACGTTAACGCCCATACTACTTCTGACTTCCGTGAAACGATATAGCTAGAATATTAATTAAAGAAACAATGGCAACTGAAACTATCGTTTTATTATCGAAAAGAGAAATAGAAAAAATGCGTCGAGCAGGGCGTTTGGCAGCAGAATTATTACATCATCTTGAACCTCTTGTCAAGCCAGGAGTAACTACCCTAGAATTAGATGAGGAAGCCGAACGTTGGACGCAAGCTCATGGCGCCCGTAGTGCGCCTCTTGGTTATCATGGTTTTCCTAAGTCTATTTGCACCAGTATTAATGAAGTCATTTGTCATGGTATTCCTAATGAGAAAGAAGTCTTAAAAGATGGGGATATTATTAATATTGATGTGACGCCAATTCTTGATGGTTATCATGGAGATACTTCTAAAACTTTTTTTGTTGGTGAACCTTCTCCACTAGCAAAAAAATTAGTTGAAGTTACAGAAAAATGTATGTATTTAGGCATTGCTGAAGTTAAGCCAGGAAATAAAATTGGAGATATTGGAGCTGCTATTCAAGAGTATGCTGAAGCAGAAGGTTTTTCTGTGGTTAGAGATTTTGTTGGTCATGGTGTAAGTAATGTTTTCCATACTGCACCACAAATTCCTCATTATGGTAATAGGGGAAAAGGGAAGAAGTTACGAACTGGAATGGTATTTACTATTGAACCAATGATTAATGAGGGTACTTGGGAAGGTGTGGTGCTTGATGATGGTTGGAGGGCTATTACTAAAGATGGTAAATTATCAGCACAGTTTGAGCATACTGTGGCAGTAACAGAAACAGGGGTAGAAATATTGACTCAGTATGAGGGGTGATTAACTGTTGGCTTGAACGCTTAGTAACTGCTAAAATATCTTTGATATACACAAGAGTATATGAGTAATTTGTGAGGCTCAATATTCTCCGCATTTCCGATGCGAAAATTATAGGAAAGACGAGAAAAATTGTGAGATATTGAAGCAGTATAAAGTATCTAAGTCAGTAATTATATCTATACTAAAAATTGTCTAGAGAACAGTTAGTTAAGCTGTTTAAACTTTATATCATGTCCGGATAATTAGTG
>NZ_LGSU01000485.1 GCF_002260545.1 Hydrocoleum sp. CS-953
CTATATATATTAGTTGCTCAACAGGTTTCTTGATACTTAATTTATAAACATTATCTTATTCAATAGTTTTAATTTTATCAAAAAAAGACATTATTTATCAAAATAATTTGACTCCCTACTCCCTACTCCCTATTTCGTAAGCATTTCCTGCGGAATGCTGCGCAAACAGCCGTCAGTTTTCAGCTATTAGCTTTAGAGGATAAATTTAATAAATAATATTAAATCCAGTAGTATTGGTAAAATTCAATATTGTAGGGGTTTGGTCTCCAAACCTCACTAAAGCAGGAGTTTTTGTTAATATTGATTTTATTCTACAAAGGCAAATTTTATATTAATAGCTGATAGCTGATAGCTGATAGCTAATAGCTGAATGCTTACCCTATTTCTAATTAGAATTATTATTTATACTAGCAACTAAACCTGTTGCTGCTGCCATATCTAGGGGCTTAGAAAATAAATAACCCTGACCATATTCACACCTTAAAGCTTGAAGTTGAAGCACTTGCTCTGAAGTTTCTACCCCCTCAGCAACAACATCGATACCTAAATTGTGAGACAAAGTAATAATTGAACGGATAATTTCTGTTGGTTCAATTGACCCTTCACTTACCATATTAACAAGACCTATTCTATTCACAAAAGAACGGTCAATTTTTAAAGTATTCATGGGAAAACGGTGTAGATAACTTAAAGAAGAATATCCTGTGCCAAAATCATCAATACATAACTCAATATTACGCGCCCTTAACTGAGACATTTTTTCTGTAACAGACTCATTATTTTCAATCAAAGCACTTTCAGTAATTTCCAGTTTTAAATTACTACTATCAAGGTGAGTTTCTAAAAGAATTTTGTCTATTTGCTCAATTAAATCTGCTTGAGCAAACTGCTTCACAGAAAGATTAACACTCATTTTCAAAGGAGAATTATTCGGCCATTGATTTTGCCATTGACGTAACTGGAAGCAAGCTTTTCTTAACACCCATAAACCAAGAGGTATAATTAACCCTGTTTCCTCTGCAAGAGGAATAAATTCAGCCGGAGAAATTAAACCAAGTTCTGGATGCTGCCAACGTACCAGTGCTTCAAAACCAATAATTTTATTTGTTGTGAGAGAAACAATTGGTTGATAGTTAAGCATAAACTCAGATTTATCAGCGAGTGATTGATTCTTAATATTTTTGAGAGCGCGTTGTAAATTATTCTCCAATTTTAAACGTTTGAGAATTTGAGTGTGCATAGAAGTGCAAAAAATTTGATGAGATCCTCTACCTAAATTTTTGGCAGAGTGCATAGCTATTTCTGCATCTCGCAAAATATGTTCTGCTGCTCTAATACTCGTGGAACTGGAACTCACACTTGTGGAATTCAGGGCAATACCAATACTAGCAGTAATAAATACCTCATTACCATCTAAAATAATTGGTAAAGTTAGTTGTTGGTGAATACGATTAGCAATATAGGTAGCATCGCTAACCGCTGAAATATCTTCTAGCAAAATTACAAATTCATCTGCACCAAGACGAGCAACTGTATCTCCATTACGCAATAATGATTTTAGTTGTTTGGCAATCGTAATTATCAGTTCGTCTCCAACCCGATGACCAAGACTATCATTAACAGCTTTAAATCGGTCAATATCTATAAATAGCACTGCAAACAAAAAGTTTTTTCGACGTTCAACATATTTAATTGTTTGCTCTAAACGATCCATAAACAGAGTACGGTTAGGGAGATTAGTCAGTACATCGTGGAGTGCATCATGTTTTAATTGTTCTTCAGTTTGTTTACGTTGAGTAATATCGTGACTGTTGATAATGATACCTCCCACCGCTGGATCGTGTAAAAGGTTAGTGATCACACCTTCAAGGAAACACCAATAACCCTGACGATGTTTAACTCGGTACTCAATAGGTGGTTGACTGATACCAGGGTTTTCCATTGCTTTGTTGAGAGTATTAGTCATTGCGAACAAATCATCGACGTGAATGAAATCGAAGATGTTCTGACCTACAGCCTTTTCTGGTATATATCCCAAAATCCTCCTTGCTGATGGACTGACATAACTAGAAATTCCATGAGCATCAGTAATCAATATCAAATCGCTGCCATTTTCAATCAGAGCGCGAAATCTCCGTTCATTCTCTAGTAGAGCTTTTTCTGCTTGTTTGCGCTCAGTAATATTACGCATAATCGCAATCATAGCTATAAGTTGTTGTTGACTAGCAATAGCAGTTGCTTCTGCTTGCTTATATTTTGTAATATCCGTATTTGTTCCCATGATCCTAAATGCTTTCCCCTGACTATCTCGAATGGCAACTCCACGACAGAAAAACCATCGGTAACTGCCATCTTTATGTTGTATCCTATGTTCCATTTCATATTTTGGTGTTAATCCTGCCAAGTGAGAATTTTTTGCTATCATCATCTGTTCTCGGTCTTCTGGATGAACTAACTGATTCCAATCATCTATGTGGTTTGTAATTTCCCAATCTTCAAAACCGAGCATTATCTTCAACATAGAGTCAAGATAAATTTCATTAGTGTCTAAATCCCATTCCCAGATTCCTACATGACCTGCTTCAATAGCAAGTGCATAACGTTCCTGACTTTTGCGTAACTCCTGTTCTACTCGCTTGCGTTCTGCTATTTCTGTTTGTGCTTGTTGGTATAATTCTGCTTGGTGGATAGCAATAGCACAATGATCGGCAATTGATTTCAATAAAGAAAGTTCATCCTCACTCCATAGTCTTTCTCGATCGCATTGATGTAGAATAATCCCACCTAGATAAGTATCCTGATACAGCAATGGTGTAATTAAAACCGATGTTACTTCACACTGGTCAATAATATTTTTTACTTCTGGCAGTATGGTTGTATCTAGTTTACTAATTTTTACCTGTTCTCCTCTAGCTAGTGACTCAGAATAATACTGATGAACTTGATAACATAAACATTCTTGATTTTCACATTCAACTGTTATTTTACTGAAATGGCAAAGCTTAATATTATTCTGGCAGTCTGGTCTCACAATTAAACAACGGCTAACTTGCAACACCTCATGTAACTGCTCAATAGTTTTTTGCAGGACTTCATCAAGTAACAAAGTATTTCGCATTCCCTGGACAATGCGATTAATAATTGCTTCTTGTTGAGCTTGCTGTTCTAATTTTTTAATAGCTAGTTGTTGTTCTTTTTTTAATCTATATTCAGCGATCGCCCGCTCTAAAATAATTGGTAAAGTAAATAATCTATCTTTGAAAAGATAATTAT
>NZ_LGSU01000486.1 GCF_002260545.1 Hydrocoleum sp. CS-953
GAATAAGAGCGATCGCTCCTTGACAACCAGAAAAAGTTGTTTTATTTTTAAAGTAGATAAGTATTGTGGGGAAATATTGGCTCTTTTTTTAGAGCTAAAATAACTGTAGGGGTTTGGTCTCCAAACCCTAACCTGATAACTGATAACTGAAGTAACTGTAGGGGTTTGGTGCCCAAACCCTAATACCTTGATGCTCAACAAAAACCAGAATGAATTTTAACGAAGTCATATGAGGTCTCATTTATCCAAATTAGTCATAGCAAGAATTCAACTTCTGACTTCTAACTTCAAGATGGCGATCGCTAGATTCAGTTACCAGCTTTTCTCTGAAAGTAGAATAAAATATATCGAGCGTTCGATATAAGTTACTCACCATCCAAAAGATTAGTCACAACAAGAATTTTAACTTCTAACTTCTGACTTCTAACTTCTGACTTCAAGATAGCGATCGCTCTCTATTCAAATTAAATTGTTTGTAAATTCTGTAGCTGTGGCAGAGGTTTTCCCATTTCCTCATAAGCATAAACTAAATCTGCCAAAACTTGCTTCGCATTTTCCAGAGCTTCTTCATAAGATTCACCATGAGTTTGAGCGTACTTCCCCCATTCAGGTAAACTGGCAATATAAGTTTTATCCTCTTCAGACCATTGAATTAAAATACTATATTTCATTAGACATCTCCTTCCTCTAACCTAGCAAGTTCCTCTAACACTGCCATGACATTTTTCTCCTGATAAAGCTTGCCATCACTTCCATCCTTACCAGAAAAAATTACCGAAATATTGTGGTTTAAAGCCTCCCCTTTTAAGGGGATAATAAATAAAAATTTTCCTGTTCGTCAATCCTCTTCTTTTTANTATTGTGGTTTAAAGCCTCCCCTTTTAAGGGGATAATAAATAAAAATTTTCCTGTTCGTCAATCCTCTTCTTTTTAAGGAGAGGTAATTATTAATTATTAATTATTAATTATTAATTGTTAATTATTAATTATTTTATCTATAAAAAAAGGTGCGTGACGGCAAAATTTGTTGAGTTGCCCCCTAAATCAAAAAGAGGATGCCGTCACACACCCTACTATTTCTATCTACCGAAAAATCAAGTTTTCAACCCTTCTATTTCAAGATAAAAAAGAAAAAAATTTCCCTTTTAAACAATCCTCTGCTTGAAAAGAAGAGGTAATTATTAATTATTAATTATTAATTGTTAATTATTAATTATTGAACTGCCAACCGATCTTCCTTTACCAAAAAAGGCTCCAAAAAAAACACAGGTCACTCTCTAGAAGAATTAGACTTTGCCAATATTCCTTCACTATTCTGATAAACAGTCGTACCATTTCGTAACGCTTCAATTATATCTCGCAACGCGTGATAACCATCCACCCCTACATCCAAAGTCAACAATAACGGACAACCATCACCACTTAACTCAGTTTTTGCACAAATAACCTCTTGGTTTGGAGTTTTGGGGTCATCGCGATATTCCAGAGCAACTAAACCATCTTCCCGAAAATTATTTAACCGCCCTGCTACTCTTTCGCATCGTTCAAGTGGTTTCCAGTTTCCATCCATACCTCTCAGCATACCTAACCAGGGTTGTCTATTTTTACCATTGTCATACATGACCGTCCAAACTTGTCCATTTATATTAGTATCTTCTCTTAATTCGCAATAAAACTGATCGGTTTTTTTCACTAACAAAGGTGACCAACTTTGAACAATTTCAATACCTAAGGTGCCCACATCCATTAATAATGAAATTATAGGAATTGTCAGACCTACTACTCCTCCTATTGCTGCAATTCTCATATCTCGTCTCAAACTCACGATTTTCTCCTATCTATATATATAGTCGCTATAAATATTTTTTTAGGATGTTGAAATATAAACTCCATAAACTCCTAAGATTTTATCCAATTTTGTCTGAACAGTTTACGGAAAGGTTGAATTATTAAAATACAATTAAGGGAAGAGTTTTGTTAATTGGCGTTGCTGAAACACGGTATGAAATTCCTAAATAGCGGTGTAAGTCAGACCTATTATTTTCTTTCTTTCAAGGCGCGGAAAAAGCTCCTTTCTAGCTCCTGACTCCTGTAGGGGCGAATGGCCATTCGCCCCTACCACTCCTGTAAAATCATACTTTTATTCAGCAACGCCGTTAATTTAATTATTGAAGCAAAATATAATTAGGGGGGTTTTGTCTGGTGAAGTGATAATTATGGGATTGGATAAGCCAATATAGAACCCCTAAAGGGATCTATTTAAAAACAGAGGAGGGAGATGGGGAGATGGGGAGATGGAGAGATGGGGAGTATTAGATATCTCCAACTCATCCAATCATCAAATCAATTTTTACCCATAAATTATCAATTACTTCTCCCTATTCCCTATTTTTTGAGATACCAAATGGCTTCTATATAAGAGCAAACCTTCCCCACTATATACAGAATAGCACAAATAAATATTAAAAACCTTTTGCTGAAAATTTTTTCGGCTATTTTGAGGATATAGAGAATTTCATCTCAGTCAGGTATATCAGGTATAACATTCGTGGGCAAGATGCCTGCACTGAAGATTATGAAATAAGGCATCAAGCCTTCTAATTTCGCCGGAGGTACTGATAACTGATAACTGATAACTGAATTTCCTAACCTCCAGTCAGAGAATTTTTAATTAACTCAATTCCACCTTTGACAACTTCATAACCAAAAACCACAATTAGACCACTTAAAGTCGCCCCCATTACACAAAGCACCAACCCACCCAAACTAATAACACCATCATCATCCAACAAACCAAAACCAGTAACAAAAATCCCGATCGCTGGTAAAGTATTAGTACCCGGAATTGGAATCATCATCGAAATAGCCATCAGAGCGATCGCGCAACCAATAATAATTCTACCTACAAAACTCGTACAAATATAACTCAAGCGAGGACGAGATATCACCTCAATTTTCTGTAACCAAGGAATACCTTTTTTCAAAACACCTTGTACTTTCTCAAGAGAAATTGAATTATTTAACCAACTCTTAGGCAACCACGGAGTTTTAGAACCAATTATTAGTTGAACTGCCAATAAAAGTAATAAAATACCAAAAGGAATAGAGTAACCAGGAGCAGGAACAGGCAAAGCAGAAGGGAGAGATAAAATTACGAATAAAAAACCAAAAATTCTCTCTCCAGCCAAATCAATAATATCTCCCAAAGTAACTTTAGAAGCACATTCTTCATCAAAAAAATATCGTTGTAATTCTATAGATAATTTAGCCATAGATTTATCTTAAAT
>NZ_LGSU01000487.1 GCF_002260545.1 Hydrocoleum sp. CS-953
AATTTGATTAATTTCTGTTTGGCAAGATTGGAGTTTTTCCTGAAATTTATCGGCTTTTTCTTGGATGGTATTGAATTTTTCTTGGAGAAAAATTTTGCCGAAAAACTAAAACCCTACCTTTTAAGGCAAAATGTTTTTGGAGGTTTATTCAAAATCTCTGTGATACAAATAACTTCTGACTTCTGACTTCTGATTTTTCTAACAAGCTTGGTTAATATGGAAAATTTAATTAATACTTTATCTGAAAAAAGTCAAAATACAAAACCTTTGATGGTAGCTGTTTCTGGAATTGATGGTTCAGGAAAAGGCTATATCGGTTCTCAAATAAATAGCTCATTGCAAGAAATTGGTATTAATAGTTATCTTATTGGAATTGACGGATGGCTAGAATTACCAGAAAAACGATTCAGTAATACAAATCCGGCAGAACATTTCTATAACAATGGATTGAGATTTACAGAAATGTTCTCTACATTAGTTGCTCCACTTCAACAAACTGGATCTATTGACTTAATTGCTAATCATGCAGATGCTAGTAATTCCAATTCATACACACAATATCATTATCAGATAGACAATGCAGAAATAGTAATTTTAGAGGGTATCTTTTTGTTTCAAAATAAATTTAACTTTGATTATCGGATTTGGATTGACTGTAGTTTTGAAACGGCTTTTAAAAGAGCATTAAATCGTAACCAAGAAGGTATTTCTGAAGTAGAATTAAGGCAGGATTACGAAACTATATATTTTCCAGCTCAACGGTTACACTTTGCTCAAGATAAACCAAAACAAATGGCTGATTTTATTATAGTTAACGATGATAAGTTTAAGGAATACTAAGTGATAGTATCACCAAATAATTAATAATTAAGAGTTGATAGTCAATTAATTATTCATTCAACAATGCAGATTTGAAGCCTCCCCTTTTAAGGAATCAAAAAATTTCCTTTTAGTCAATCCTATCCGTTTTAAAAAGGGGTAATTATTAATTGTATTCCTAGGTCATGCTGCGCCAACGGCTTTCCCCGACATGAACATTGTTAATTGCTGAATATTCTCTTCCTCTTAAATAATTATCAAATTTTTTCTACAAATCCAAACTTTCTAATTATTGCCACAATTGCTCCATGAATTTATCAATATCTGTTAATTGCATATTTCCTAAAGCTTCCCACTCTTCAGATGTATAATTATCGTCAATTCTCATCACATCTTGTGTCCAATAAGCTAAAGTAGATGGTTCTTCCATGAGTTTTCTAGCCATTTCTTCAGTAGTTTTCCCAGGATTTTTCCCAGTGATTTTTGTAGCTAAACAAAACTTTAATAATTTTTCTAAGTTACTATTGGGAGAAACTAACATGAGAAATGCCATATTTTTTGCTAGCAAGTGCTTGTGTGATTCCATAAATTTTCTATCTTTTGTTATTAATTAATTTTAGGATTGTATAATTTTATAGCAACCCTAAATAGGTTATAAGATTTTATTGTAGGGGTTTTGTCTCCAAACCCAAAACAAGAAGGGATTTGGTTTACAAATCCCTACAGTTTTTCTCATAAATCATTTAAGATTAGTATAGCATTTTTGTGACATTGTACAAATTTATTTAGTCTTCAATTGTAAGTATTCAGCTATTAGTAATAAGATCCAGCTCTTCAAGCTATCCATTATAGAGTTTGATCTTAAGAAAGATATTTATAAAGTATAGTCTTAAGGGTGGGGTTTAAATTTCNTTTTTCGATTTTGCTCCGGAGTTCCACAACGCTCAAAGAATCAAAACCTAATTCTAGAACAGATTCGTTGAGGTCTAAACCTTCAGAAGAAAATAATCCCGAAAAATCCATTATAGAGTTTGATCTTAAGAAAGATATTTATAAAGTATAGTCTTAAGGGTGGGGTTTAAATTTCCTACCAAAAACAATAGCTGATAGCTGTTAGCTGACGGCTGAATGCTTACCTTCAATTTAATCATGTTTAGAACCATCTGGCATAATTGCGTCTTTTAAATAAGCATTAGAAAGTTCATAAATACTTACTTTTGCATCTGTAAGATTAGCACCAACTAAATAAGTTTCTGTTAGATTTGCACCACTTAAACTTGCTCCTGTTAAGTTAACACCACTTAAGTTAGTATTGCTTAAGTCGGCACAAACTAAATTTGCATAACTCATTTGACTATTGCTTAAATTAGCATTTTTCAAGTTAGTAAAAGTCAGATTTGCTTCAGTAAAATCACTTGTAGATAGTTTAGCATAACTTAAATTTGCATAGCTTAAGTTAGCCTTTTTAAGATTAGCATTTTCTAGAGTTGCTTGACTTAAATTTGCTTCATTAAGATTAGAATTTTTTAAATCAATATTTGCTAAATATGCTCCTGGTGCTTGTAAACTTCTCAGAGAAATACCGTCTTTATTCAAGTCTTGAATTGCCATAAATCTTGCCTGACTATCTTTGACACCTTTAGCTGCATCTATGATACTCCATGCTTGATAATGAAATTGTTTTTTTCGGTCAGGAGTTTCTTTAAGAAACAAAACTACAACGACAATAACACTAATAGCATCAATAGAATCTAATGTCTTAGCTAAAAAGGAATCTTCATCTATTATATTAACTACTACAACTGTCAGAAGAACCGCAATAATTACTACTAACTATTTTGGTGATATCCAGAAAAGATTAACTATTTTTACTATTAATTTTTGCAGTTTTACTGTTGCTTCTTCTTGATAATATTGGTCGTTTGATTGTTGTTTTACTTGGTTGATTTGTGGTGTAAATTTTTGTTGAGTAGTCTCGTTTGATACAGATTTTTCTTGTGATTCAGATTTAGGTTTTTGAGCTGTTTCTGCGGCTGGTTTAGTTGTATTTATATAACCTGCACCTTCAAACATTAATCTGGTAATTTGACCAATCGCATATACCCAAGCTTTGCTAACTTCTGGAGTCCAATCATCTTTAAGATATTGCTTGAAAGTTCTGAGTAATGTTTTTCCTACTAACGGATAATGTTGTTTTAAAGTACCATAATTAACATGACGAGAACCAAGGTTTTGTAAGACTTCTGCTAATGCTTCTCGATGGCGTAAATTTTCTACTACTAATACTAAAGAATTGAGCAATTTTTTCTGTTAATTAGATATTTAATTCTTAGCAAATAATGGTTTTGCTTCTGGAGCTGCCATAAATAGATTTTCAGAGAAACTAGCAGCAAATTCTTTTCCGTAAGGTTTGATTTTCTCAAAGCTATTTTCAATGATTTCTACTTGTAACTGAGAACTTGGTTTTGAGACTGGA
>NZ_LGSU01000488.1 GCF_002260545.1 Hydrocoleum sp. CS-953
AGAATTCAGAATCCAGGAGGAATTAAGAATCATAGAAGAGGTAGCCAGAAGAATCGGATATAGTGATTTTCTCCCCTATTTGCCGAAAATACTAGATTTTTGAATAGGAATTACTACTGAAGCAGTTACTTTATTAGTATCTGCAAAAGCTGAAACCTCTACGAGTAAACACTTTTATATTTAATCAGCAAGCCCTAAAAAATATAGACTTTAAAGACAATTGTATTGATATTTTTTTCTAACTCAATTAATGCAGCTTTAAACTTATACGCTGATAGCTAATAACTGACGGCTCAATACTGACAAATTAGGTATTGCTGGTTTGACTTTCCCGTAGCGTTATATCTGCCAACTCAGATACACTCCCTTTTTCAGTTTGAAGTTGCCAGTTACCAACTAAATTCAAACTACCCTCCAAAAATTGACTCCGACATAACCGACGTTGAATCTTACCACTGGTAGTTTTCGGAATACTACCAGTCTTCAACAAATTAATAGCATAAACTTCCACTGTATGTTCCTCAGCAACTGCCTGACGAATAGCTCCCACTACTTCCTCAATATTCAACTTCCGTAAATAACTACGCTCCACCTCCTGAACAATTATTAACCGCTCATCATCCTCGGCCTCTATAGAAAAAGCTGCTCCACAACCAGACCTTAAAGCTGGATGACATTTTTCCACAGTTAATTCAATATCTTGAGGATAACGATACCTACCCCACAAAATCATTACATCTTTAATCCGACCAGTAATAAATAATTCCCCTTCCTCTAAAAATCCTAAGTCTCCTGTTCGTAAAAAAGGTCTTTTATCTGCTAAAAAAGCATTAAAAGTTTGTTCCGTTTCCTCCGCTTGCTGCCAATAACCTTTACCTACACCAGCACCGGATACCCAAATTTCTCCTACTTCTCCTTCTGAACGTTTAGTCAAAGATTCTGGATCGACTATGACAATTTCATCGCCCAACCAACTCCAACCACAACTAACTACTGCCCTACTTTTCTCCCCACCAACTACAACTCGGTTTTCTGCTAAAGCTTCAGCATCGACATATTTAATAGTTGGAGCTTTTGTTTTTGTTCCGCCACTAATAAATAGAGTAGTTTCTGCCATTCCATAACAAGGATAAAAAGCTTCTCGCCGAAAGCCACAAGGTGTAAAAGTCTGGGCAAATCTTTCTAAAGTTGCAGCTCGTACAGGTTCAGCTCCAGAAAATGCGACGCTCCAACTACTTAGGTCTAATTTTTTTAGTTGTTGTGGGGTTACTTGACGAGAAACTAAATCATAAGCAAAGTTGGGTCCGCCACTGGTTGTTGCTCTATATTTGGAAATAGCTTCTAACCAACGTATGGGTTTTTGAATTAAGGCTACGGGTGACATGAGGGTGACTGGAAAACCTCCGTAGAGAGGTTGTATGACTCCGCCTATTAATCCCATGTCGTGGAACATGGGTAGCCAAATTACGCCTTGACTTTCTGGGGAATGTTCAAAGGACTGATAAATAATTTCTGAATTATGTAGGACGTTGCCATGAGTTACCATTACTCCTTTTGGTTTGCCTGTGGAACCGGAGGTGTATTGGAAAAAGGCGAGGGTGTCAGGGTCGATTTTTGGTTCTCTCCATTGGGGTGCTTCATAAAATGAAATTTTATCCGTGGCTATCCATGGATACTGGTTGAGTTTGGGAGCTAGGTCTGGATTTTTGGCTAATTTTCCTCGAATTTCCTTCAAAAAGGATTCTGTGGTGAGAATAGCTTTTGGTTCAGAGGATTCGACTCTTTCTTGGAGTTTGGCTATAGCGTCGTTGTTGAGGGGAGGGTTGCTAGTTACGGCGATCGCTCCTGCACAGATACAACCAAGGAAACTGGTGATAAATTCTAGTCCGGCAGTGTAGGGATAAACGACTAATATTCGGTCTCCTGGGATGATGAATGATTGGAGGTGGGCAGCGATCGCTCGGACTTGAGTATTTAGTTGTTGATAGGTTAAGCTACCAGACTTGGTTTCTCCATCTGGCAGGAAAGTATAAGCTGTTTGGTTGGGGAGATTTTCTGAGCGGTCTTTTAGTATATCTATTATGGTTGAGTATTGAGCCATTTGAGGATTGTTGCAATTGTTGTATGGGTAAGTCTTTCTTAGTTATCATATACTGGTAAATCTGTCAAACCGCTGTTAGAGAAGGTGAGAAAAATTAGATCGCCATCCTAAAATGAAAATGAGGCGATCAGTGGTTTAAAGAACGAAANTGGTGGATGGATGGGAGTTGGGCGGCAGTCGCTGGGCTTGGGTAATTTAGTGGTGGATAGGTAAGGTTCCATGCCTTGGTTTTCCAATCTGGCGGGAAGGTAAAGCTGTTTGGTTGGGGAGATTTTCTGAGCGGTCTTTTAGTATATCTATTATGGTTGAGTATTGAGCCATTTGAGGATTGTTGCAATTGTTGTATGGGTAAGTCTTTCTTAGTTATCATATACTGGTAAATCTGTCAAACCGCTGTTAGAGAAGGTGAGAAAAATTAGATCGCCATCCTAAAATGAAAATGAGGCGATCAGTGGTTTAAAGAACGAAATAATAGGTATTTCAGGCTGAAAAATTTGATTAGGCAATAACATTCCTTCCGATTATTATATCAGATATTTTGAGCAATAAAGCTGAAACCATTGAAACTCTGTTGAGGAGTTTAGGCATTTTTAACAATTTTCTGTCAGAGGTTGATGATAATCTTTAAAATGTTATATCAAAGAAGCTGAGATTGATAACTAAAACCTTTCATAAGTGTTGAGTTATCATCAGAAACATAAAAAAATGATAGAAAAGGGAAAAAATATAATGATAATAACAACTTTTTCGGAAATCTTAGAAGTTGTAGATAAACTCTCTCGAAAAGATTGAGAAAAACTGATTGATAGAGTGTATCTCAATTTTGAAGAAAGCCAAAAATTTATCGCTTTTAGGGAACACTTAACTCCTATGGAGGGAATAGGGAAAAAGTATTTTTGTAAATATGAGATGCACCTGATTGATATATTAAAAAAATGTCTTTAAGTTAGACGTAGAGCAGATAAAATTAGATATTTTTCAAAGACACAAAAAGAGTTTGCAGGAGGTAAGTATCAACCTTTTACTCCAGAACAACTGATGGAAGAAATTATGTCGTGAATTTTTTTTTATTAGGGAATCTAGTAGAGTGGGAAGGGTGAAATGTAATACAGGATCTATCGGCAAAAAGAAACCAAACTATTCTGAAGTTATAAGTGCGGTGGGTTAATGCTCAAAGTTTTGCTAAATTATCTATTTTTTGG
>NZ_LGSU01000489.1 GCF_002260545.1 Hydrocoleum sp. CS-953
CCCTTTTTCCTTCTTGCTTATTCCTTATTCCGTAGGGAGGTTGCATACAACGTCTCTAGAATTTGTCACAAACACTTATCAAATTGGTATAACTCTGGAAACAAGCATTAAACTTAGGAATGATAGTTTGATTACTTATATAACTTAGAGAGAGTGAAGCTTAATCTATTTTAGCTTTGCTTTTTTAATTGTATATTTTATTTAATCAAATCCTTAAATAACTTGACTTGAGGAGACATAAACAGCCTAACCAAAAACAACCTTTAGTAAAGAAAAATCATCACTAAAAACATTACTACCATTCAACTCTCTCACATAGTCCAAGACCTTATCTAGATGACAAAAACCATGTTGATTGTATTCTAAAATTAGATTAATAAAGTTATCTATACCCCAAATTCCACCTCCAGGTTGAGGTATTTCATAAACACCATCACTAAATATGTAAAGGGAGTTAGACTTTTCAACTACACAAGAATCATCTATATAAGTAGCCTCTGGAAACATACCAATAGGCATTCCAGGAGTTTTCAATTTATTGGCCTGAGCGAGCTGACCATCACCTGAAATTAAAATAGCCGGGGGATGACCCGCACTTGCATAGACCAGTTGACCTTGAGAACGATTATAAACACCATACCAAATGGTAAAATATTTGTCATTTTGATAGGTCATCTGGTAAGTATTATTTAAAGCCCTAAGTACATCACTAGGTTGATGGTAATTTATATTAGGTATGGCCTTTGACCTTAACAAATTCAAAACTGAAACTGAAGGAAGTGCTGCCCGTAAACCATGGCCAGCTACATCCAGTAAATATACAGCTAAGTAATTTTCATCTAACCAATAATAATCAAAACAGTCTCCCCCTAACTTGCGAGAAGGAATAAATTGGGATTCAATTTTTACTGGTTCTATTAAAGATTCTGGTAAGAGAGAACACACATAGTCAGCAGCTTCAGCTAATTCTGCTTCTAGTAATTGCTTTTGAGTNCCCGTAAACCATGGCCAGCTACATCCAGTAAATATACAGCTAAGTAATTTTCATCTAACCAATAATAATCAAAACAGTCTCCCCCTAACTTGCGAGAAGGAATAAATTGGGATTCAATTTTTACTGGTTCTATTAAAGATTCTGGTAAGAGAGAACACACATAGTCAGCAGCTTCAGCTAATTCTGCTTCTAGTAATTGCTTTTGAGTCTGTAAATCTTGAGAAAGCTGATGCAGTCGAAGTCCAGCTCTGACCCTAGCCTTCATTTCATTCATTTCTATGGGTTTAGAAATAAAGTCATCAGCACCAGCATCAAGACCTTTGACCCGATCTTGAACCGTTCCTAAAGAAGTTAACAAAATGAAGAAAGTAGTAGACAGATCGGGACTAGCTTTAACCCTACGGCATACTTCTATTCCCGTGAGTCGTGGCATGATCCAGTCACAGATAATCAAAGCAGGTTGCACGAGTTTTGCTTGTTCAAAACCTTCTTCACCATTACTTGCTACTGTCACCTCATAACCCTGTTTCCGCAGAACTCTTTTGAGTAATTCCTGAATGGCAGTATCATCATCAATAACCAAAACTTTATATATCATGGACTTAGTTAAACAATTCACCGTTTCGGCTAAATGCCGACATAAAAGTGAGTAGACCATTAGGAGTTTTTGACTACTCCCCAGATTAAAGTCACGGGGATTAATTATTCTAGGGTTTTGGTGACCAAACTCCTACTAAATAAATGAATAGGGATAAATCAATGTTGGGACAGATATTCTAAGCTGACCACATAAATATTCTTTGAGGACAAGTCAAAATACCCATATGCAGTATGCTTAAGTATCAACCTAACTTTACTGATTATGTTGCCCCATTACAATCTGCATTTAGAGACCCATTATTACCTGTTATCATACAAACCAAGCTTTTAGGTAGTTTTAATTATTTACATGAATTTTATACATATACTCCATAATATAACTTAAAATATACCTGAAATACTATACTAATTATTTAAGAAGCGAAGTGTGACTAACGTGAAAGGTTCTGATAAATTACCAAAATTTCGCAAAGCTTATTTGCAAGTTCATTCAGACCTGGCGGAAAATGACAAAGTTTTGTCATGGTTTGAGCAATTGCATCAAGCACCAATTCCAAAAACAATTTGGTTGCAGTGTGAGTTAGCTTTGGCTGAAGGTTTTACTAATGCAACTCGCCATGCCCATAAATACTTACCTACAGAAACACCTATAGACATTGAAGTTACAATGTATACTGACTGCCTAGAAATTAGAATTTGGGATTATGGTCAGCCCTTTGACTTTACAGAATGGTTAAAAGTACAACCAGAGCCAGATATGTTTGCTCCTGGTGGGCGAGGTATCAAACTGATGTATGCTATAGCAGACGATATTAGTTATACCCGTACATCTGATAATCGTAACTGTTTGTTAATTAGGAAAAATTATTGGTTGTATCCTCAAGTTCAAAATGACAATTCAGATTTTGGTAAAATCTGAATTGTGATAGTGTAAAGATATATATTTATAGTGTAAAGATATATATTTATATTTTTAGATATGAAGGTTTGGTTAGAAAATTTGCCTTATTGTGATTGACATATACTTTACAATATACCTGAAATATTATGTAATTACTTAAGAAGCTAAGTGTGACTAAAGTAAAAGATTCTGATAAATTACCAAAGTTTCATCAAGCTGATTTACAAGTTTGTTCAGACCTGGGAGAAAATGACAAAGTTTTATCATGGTTTGAGCAGTTGCACCAAGCACCAATTCCCAAAAAAGTTTGGTTAGAGTGTGAGCTTGCTTTAGCTGAAGCTTTTACTAATGCAACTCGTCATGCCCATAAATATTTACCTACAGAAACACTTATAGATATTGAAGTTAAAATCTATACTGACTACCTGGAAATTAGAATTTGGGATTATGGTCAGCCTTTTGACTTGCTCAAATGGCTAAAAGAGCAACCCACTCAAACAGATATCTTTGTTGGTGGTGGACGGGGTATAAAATTAATGTATGCTATAGCAGACAATATTAGTTATACCCGTACATCGGATAATCGTAACTGTTTGTTAATTGCTAAAAATTATTTGCCATATTCTCCAGAACAAAATAATACTTTTGATGCTAATATCTAAATCTGGAATTTATCAGGATGAGGCTATGATATTGGTGCTAGGGGGTTCAGCCAAAGTAGGATTTCACGTTTAAGTTTATTTAAGTCCCGATAAACCTCTTGTTCAGCCATTGACCAACGGCGTCTACAGGGGTATATACTTTTCCTAC
>NZ_LGSU01000049.1 GCF_002260545.1 Hydrocoleum sp. CS-953
TAAATTCTAAATTCTTGAAATAGTTGGGGCGAGTTTATTTCATTGAATATTGATATGATTAATATTAACTGTAGCGTTACGCATTAAGGTGTTTGATATTTATAAATCCTGAGACTTTTTGAGAGTCTACTATTCCTTATTCCCTATTCCCGACTCAAGTAGTGCTATAGAACCCGCCCTTACTATTGCAACATTTTAAGTTTGTCATACTACTGCTGTAATTAGTGTAAAAATACTATAATTAGCGTTCATAATCTAGATATGAATTATAAATATTCACCCCCTTTCACTACTTGTTCCCGTTCCTATTGAGAAGGAACTACTCCCTACCCCCTAAATAGAAGACAGGGAAATCTTTTTACAACTATTGCCCGCTATATCAATGTCAAACATTGAGAAGTGAATAAAGACCACTTCAAAGTTACCTTAAACCTGGCGATCGCCACTAAAACAAGGAAGATATTTGTCAATCATTTCATCATTGATAACCTTTGTTTTCTCAGACAAGTTTGTTTTCTCAGACAAGTTAATTTGTTGTTGTTGTTTAGACTTACTACGCTCTAAATCGTATGCAATGATAGTATCAATTAAATAGCTGAGTTCTCCGTAATTAGTCATTTTGAAATTTTCCTTGAGTTCGTCATATTACTAATATCCCTTATTTTTAGGCTGGAAGCAGTGATATATATCCTCAGAATATGTGAAATTTATCCTAGTAAATTAATGAAATATATCAGTAGTTATGATGAGCTTAGTAGGATTTTTCTGTGACAATTTTCAAGTTTCTGTGTGATTAAACTCACTACCTAATTTCAGTTATCAGTTAGCCTCCTGTGGTCGTAACTGCGTTAACAGTTATCAAAAGCTTCCTTACCACAACCCTTGTAGAGACCTCCCATGGAACATCTATACTGTGGTCTACTAAATGGAAAAGGGTTGTCAAGACTGCTTCAAAGTTACCTCAAATCTGGCGATCGCAATCTACGATTCAAAAAAGGAAAATATTTGTCAATAAATTTTTGATTATTGCTAATCTGCTTTGTCTCAGGCAAGTTAGTTTGTTGCGGTTGTTTATACTGAGGACACTCTAAATCATTGGTCATCTGCTTTGTCTCAGGCAAGTTAATTTGTTGCGATTGTTTATACTGAGGACACTCTAAATCATTGGCAATAATAGTATCAATTAAATAGCTAAGTTCTCCGTAATTTGTCATCTTGAAATTTTCCTAAGTTCACCATAAATTATTATTTGTTATTTGTCGGTTGGAAACTGTGGTACTAAGTACGCTTTAGTAAGACACTTTATAGTATAATAATTATGGTTTGCTGAAAAAATCTTTTTTAGCGAGATGGGGAGATGGAGAGTAATTTTTTTGCCCAACGATGCGCCCAAAATACTAACTTTTTGAGCGTTTTAGACTGAAACAGGCGCACTTTTTAAGGGCAAAAAAAAGCTAAAGCTTTGATATATCAAAGCTTTTAGAATTAATCAGCAAGCCCTAATTATGGTTTGCTCAAAAAAGCAGTAGTGTGGGGAGGATGGGGAGGAAGGGCAGGGCAACGCACACAAAACTTAACAATTGAGCAAAAAAGCGATCGCACACTCAAGTGTTCAACTACCATTACCTGATTCAAGAGGAG
>NZ_LGSU01000490.1 GCF_002260545.1 Hydrocoleum sp. CS-953
TATCTAGTCAGGAACAGAAAAAAGTAAAAATACTGAGAAAAATAGATTTGTATTGTCCAGAGAAAATAATATTTTTTGATGACTAATTAATTAAAATCGCAGTCTATAAAAGAGTTTTTGCATGACGTTATAATCCTTGTTTTTATGACTAATTACCCACCAAGAATTAATATTGACTTATCGTGGAAACGCCAATACGGAACTCACAGATTTGGATGGTCTGGTGTATTGCGTAGTTTAGAACCTTTACATCATCAAAAAGGGGTTTTATTAGATGGTTTTATAGAAAGAAAGTTTTGTTGGGGTGGTAGTCCAGGAGAAGCTAAAAATAATCCTACTCCATATCAAGAGCCTTGGATTGGATTTATCCATGTTCCTCCTAGAGTTCCTAAATGGTTTGAGTACGAACAAGCTCCCCAAAGTATATTTGCTACTGAGTTATGGCAAGAAAGCCTTAAGTATTGTATCGGTTTATTCTGTTTATCAGAATATCATCAACATTGGCTGAAAAAAAGGTTGAATATACCAATTATTAAATTACTTCACCCTACAGAAACACCCGGGAAAACTTTTGATTTTGATAAATTTTTATCGAATAAAAATCGAAAAATAATTCAAATAGGTTGGTGGCTCCGGAGGTTAAATTCGATTTATTATTTGCCACAGAGCCAGATAAAAAAGGCTATTTTAATCAAAGACGATCTACAAATTCAGTCTTTGTTTGCTAAAGAAAAAGAAACCTTCAATTTATCTATAACTAATAATGATGTTGAGGTTATAAAATATTTAGCAAATGAAGACTATGATAATTTATTAACACAAAACATTGTTTACCTAGATTTGTATGACGCTAGTGCGAATAATGTTATAATTGAATGTATTGTTAGAAATACACCAATATTAGTTAATCCACTTCCAGCAGTTCAGGAGTATTTAGGAAAGGATTATCCTATGTATTTCAGCAACCGAAATGAAGCAGTGCAAAAAGCTAATGATTTGAGTTTAATCCGGGATACCCATGAATACTTACGAAAATATCCTATGAAAGCTAAATTAACCTTAGAATATTTTGTTAAATCATTAGCTGAATCAACAATTTATAAGTTACTAGCAAATTACGTTTACTAGGATTAATATTACTGATGAGAATTAACTGGTTTTGTCCCCTGCCACCAGAAAAAACTGATATTGCTCATTATACAAATCGCATATTAGCAGATTTACAAAAATATGCTGATATTGTTCTGTGGACAGATAAAGATGATTGGAGTCCAGAACTAACAAAATATGGTGAAGTCCGTCACTATCACCCCGATCTATTGCCTGATACTGAGATTAAAAAAGCTGATATTAATTTCTATAACATTGGTAATAATGCTGCATTTCACGGTTCTATCTGGAAAGTTAGTCAGCAATATCCAGGTATCGTCATTATCCATGATGTAAATTTACATTACCTTTTCACTACAATATTTCCAGAGTATTTGCAACCGGGAAGTCAGCAAGATGCTTACATTGACTTAATGGTTAGATGTTACGGTGTTTTTTGCAAGCAAGATATTGAGAAATTATTTGGGCATAATTTAACATGGAGTGTAGTTTCTGAGCGATATCCCCTAACTTTTGCAGCACTCGAAAATTCTTTAGGAGTAATACTTCATAATCACAACCCATTTACAATGGTGCAACAGGAACAGCGCTGGCCTGTTCTTTATGCTCCTTTACCCTATCCCTCCACACCTATATCCCCTGTTGTTAAAAATAGTTCCAGACAACGCCCACCCTATCAACTAATTATATTTGGTTATTTAGGAGGCACATATCGTCGGGTTCAATCAGTAATTGAAGCTTTAGGTACTTTACCAGAAAAGTCTCTGTTTCGCTTAGATATTTATGGGCAAGTTTGGGACAAAAATTATCTTGATGGTTTAATTGAGCGTTTCAACCTCCAAGAGCGGGTGACATTGCATGGTTGGGTAACTGAATCTACCTTAGATAATGCTTTGGCTAATGCTGACTTGGCAATTAATTTACGCTATCCTACTGGTGGGGAAGCATCAGGAAGTCAACTCCGGATCTGGAGTCATGGTTTACCTGCGTTGGTGACTCGCATTGGTTGGTATGCTCAAATACCAGAAAATGCTGTAGCTTTTGTCAATCACGATCACGAAATTGCAGATATTCAGCGACAACTACAAAATTTTGTTGCAGATCCTGCTAGTTTTGCCAGAATGGGAGAAAATGGTCGAGGTATATTGGCAACTGAACACAGTCCAGCATTGTATGCACAAAAAATTCTTAATTTTGCCAGGGAAGTTATAAGTTCTTCAGTAACTCTGGAGGTTACGACTAAACCACAAGTAAGTATAGTTATTTATGCCTACAATTGTAGTCAAAGTATCTCTCAAACTATAGAGAGTATTATGAAGCAAAGCTATGATGACTACGAAATTATTGTGGTAGATGATGGTTCAACAGATAACATTCGTAAAGCATTAGAACCCTACAAAAGTCAAATTCGGTATACGCGCTATCAAAATTATCAAGGAATTTCCGTAGCTCGTAATCAGGGAATTAATATGGCACGAGGTTGGTTGATCGTATTTTTGGATGGTAGCGATCGCCTACTCCCCCATCTCTTAGCTTCTCAAGTAGCTTGTTTTGATACTAATCCATCTTTGGGATGGGTTTCTGGAGGTTTCCGTTGGGTAAATGAACTTGGAGAAATGCTGAATGATGTTGAACCCTGGCATGATTTTCCGTTGTTAGATTGGGAAACTTTCCTGGTTTGTAAGCAATTGTATATGGGAGCAATGATGTTTGAGCGTCAATGGTTAGAGTGGGTGGGAGGTTTTAAAACAGAATTAAATTATGCACAAGAAATTGACTTACTATCTCGTTTGGCTTTAATAAATTGTTCTGGTGATTGGTCATACCAGGTTGCAGTTGAACGTTATCAGTCTCCAAAAGTTGATAGTGAAAATATATTAGCAATGGCGAAAGCTTCCGAAAGTGTATTAGACAATTTATTTCGTAATTCAGAATTACCAGAAAAGGCAAGTCGTAAAAAAGAGCGATCGCTCTATCATAATTTAGTCTGGTTTGCTTGGAACTTTTATCAAGCAGAAGAGTATCAATTAATGACTGAATATTTACAAAAGTCTTTGGCTTATACTAATTATTTTTGGGGAAAATCCATAACTAGCTTAGTCGAAAAATTCAAGTTTTATTCTCTTAAAGCGGGCTATAATTTTAATGCTTATAATTTCACTAAATTTCTCGACTTGATAGATTTGAAAAATATACA
>NZ_LGSU01000491.1 GCF_002260545.1 Hydrocoleum sp. CS-953
GTAATAGGTTTAAAAATAGGTTCAAAAAGAGGTCTTAAAGCTACCGACATTCCCTGCAAAGGTTTATAAAACTTCCTCATATACCAACCCCCCACTTCCGGCAAACTCAAAAGTCGTAAAGCAGTACCAGTCGGAGCAGAATCAATAATTAAAACATCATATTCCCCCTCATCATAGTGCCGCTTCATCCGCACCAAACCAAAAATTTCATCCATTCCCGGCAAAATAGCCAACTCCTCAGCTTGCACGCCATCCAAACCTCGCGCCTGCAAAACCTGAGTAATATAACGCTTTACAGCTCCCCAGTTTCCCTCCAACTCCATCAAAGCATCCAACTCAGCACCCCAAAGATTTTCCCTAACCTTCCGAGGTTCGTGGCTCATTTCCATATCAAAACTATCTGCTAGAGAGTGAGCTGGATCGGTGCTGAGAACCAAAGTTTTATGGCCCAACTCCGCACAACGTAATCCTGTTGAGGCAGCCACTGATGTTTTACCAACCCCACCTTTTCCCGTCATTAATATTACGCGCATTAATTACTTAACCTTTTCTGAGAAATTTTTACATATCTTAAACTTTAGCATTTATTTACTTTTCCAGAATCTAATAGTTTTGAGGATATTTTTCTATATCACAATTATTTTTTTTNATATTTATGATTGTGAAAAATTAAGCTGAGAATTATTGACCAAAAAATAAAGTCTCAAGTCTCCCTTTTCAAGGGAATAAAAAATATTCGATTCAGTATTCAAGCATAGGCTTCAATCAGAGGTACTGTTAACTCATAACTAATAGAGTTGTTTGGAAATAAAAATTTAAAATGCTCAAAAGCTTGCTATATAAGGGTTTCATAATTTTAGATATTAAATGCACTGTAAGCCTTTACTGATAAGGGTTTTAGCCATTTTTTGTGCTTAATTCCCAACAACTCTAATAACTGAAATAACACTATTTCATTTGAAAAAGCTGTTTTAAAACATCTAGTCGAGAAATATCCCAATAGTCAATATGACTATTAATCAATCCATTTGTATCAAGTTTCAATTCACTCCATCCTGGTATTGCCATTCGAGGTTTCCAAGGGGCAGGCGCTGTCCAACTAAGTGTCCAACGGGTTTTAATCACATTTCCCGATTGACTAATGTCGTGCAACTCAAGTTGAATATTATTAAACCAATTGCTCATAAAACCGATCATTTTTTGATAACGGTTTATACCTCGAAATTTATTTAATGGGTCTTCAAAATAAACATTTTCTGCGTAAATACTGTAAGTTTGGTCAGCCGGAAATTTTTGATAATCTTGTTTAAGTATTGAAATAATATCCATTTTGTTTCTTGCTTCTTTTTTTGTTCCTTATTAATTATCAATTATCCATTATAAATTATTCATTAACTTCAGACCATAAACGCTCTAATTGATAACGCCAAGCTGCCAAAGTTTTTTCCCGGTATTCTGAATTCATATCTATTTCACCCATTAAACCTTCTGCATAAAAACGTTCTAAAGTTTGTATAGTTGCCTCTACAGTTTGTCCTTGGAGTTTTGCTGCTTTAATTACTTGGCAAATCCGATTTTCTATTACCTCATTAAAATAACCAGATATACCTTGTTCTTTCAAATCAAGTAATCTTTGAATACCTGCACTAAAATCTTCCACTGTTAATGTAGAAAAATTATACTGAAATACTCCCCAAAGAACATTTTCATATATGGCATAACGAGTTTCTAAAGTCACATCAAAGTTAGCTTCAAGTAATTTATCAAAAAATGGTTGAGCATCTTCTTTAGGAGCAATAGGTATTAATATTCTGAGCCAAGTTTCGTCGTCTGAGATAAGAACTAAAAGTCGAAACTTATCTCTTTCTATTTGCCATGAATTAGGTGATGGAGTTTCAACAGATTCTCCAAATATATTTGTTAGTGTTTGAGTAATTTCTAATAAATTCATCGGTATATAAATTAAGTCAGGATTAGCTAAAAATTATTTGATTTTTAGCTAATTCAAATGTACTTGTAAAAGTCAAAATTGAGATATCCAACTAATTCAATGATAAACCCCCAGACTTTAACCGGGGGTTCTTTAGCTAATAGGAAATAGTTTGCATTTACATCCCTATTGCGATCGCTACTTGTCTAAATGAAGGAACCACTAAATTTTTAGTTCATCCATTCTAGAACAGCTTCTTCCTTAGTATTAGTACGACGTTCTGGAGTTTCACGAGTGAACTTCATGTGAATAGAGCGGTTTTGTTCACCATCAACTGCTACTGCCATGATTGGATAATCAATTAAACCATCAGGGAAAGCCATCTGGAAGCGGAATGTACCATCGGGGTTTAGTTTAATTGGTCGTCCACCGATAGTCACAGTAGCATCAGGTTCAGTTGCACCGTGGATAATAAGTTCAGCATCAGCAACTAACCAGAATTTGCGGGGGCGAACTGGTGGCATGGAAGCAGCAACGCCTGACATATTCATGCCTACCCCTGACATACTCATACCAATACCAGAAGCAGTTAACCCTACCCCTGACATACTCATGCCCATACCGGAAGTAGTTAACCCTACCCCTGACATACTCATGCCTACACCGGACATTCCCATGCCCATACCGGAAGTAGTTAACCCTACACCTGACATACTCATGCCTACACCGGACATTCCCATGCCAATACCAGAAGTAGTTAACCCTACACCTGACATACTCATGCCAACACCTGACATACTCATGCCCATACCGGAAGTAGTTAACCCTACCCCTGACATTCCCATGCCAACACCTGACATACTCATGCCCATACCAGAAGTAGTTAACCCGACACCTGACATACTCATGCCCATACCGGAAGTAGTTAACCCTACCCCTGACATTCCCATGCCAATACCGGAAGTAGTTAACCCTACCCCTGACATTCCCATGCCAATACCAGAAGCAGTTAAACCTACACCAGAAGTAGTTAACCCTACCCCTGACATTCCCATGCCAACACCAGAAGTAGTTAGACCTACACCGGACATTCCCATGCCAATACCAACACCAGAAGTAGTTAACCCTACTCCCGACATTCCCATGCCAATACCAACACCAGAAGCAGTTAACCCTACTCCCGACATTCCCATGCCCATACCGGAAGCAGTTAACCCTACTCCCGACATTCCCATGCCTACACCAGAAGCAGTTAAACCTACACCAGAAGCAGTTAAACCTACACCTGACATCACCTGACATTCCCATGCCTACACCAGAAGCAGTTAAACCTACACCTGACATTCCCATGCCTACACCAGAAGCAGTTAAACCTACACCTGACATAGT
>NZ_LGSU01000492.1 GCF_002260545.1 Hydrocoleum sp. CS-953
AAAATATAATATAATGTCTGAAAGTAAATAAAATAATGTCTAAAAAAACATAATAACAATAAATTAAGAAGTAATGATGATGAATTTATCGGATTTAAAAATAGGGCAAATAGCAATAGTCGATCGAATTATCAGCAGTGACAATACAACAGGAATTGTTCAGAGACTAAAAGAAAAGGGTATAGTTTCTAATAAAACAGTACAAGTTTTGCGGGAAGCCAAATTTCCCAGTCCTTTGCGTATTAGAGTCGGTTCCAGCAAAGAAATAACTATCCAACCCCAGGAAGCTGAAATGATAATTGTTAAAACAGATATTTCAGCTAAAGATACAATTCCCGACAATAGAGCAGAATTAACAGAACAAGTTAGAACAGCATCATTAGTTTCATTAACGACGATTATTTTAGTTGTTATTGCTGGATTTTATCGCATCCTGATTACTAGAGATATTTATCAAGGAAATCAAGCCAAAGTTGTGGCTAATGTTGTTTACAATTCAAGTTCAACAGGGACGAAAAATCAAACATTAGAGACAATAGATAAAAGTCAAGTTCAACCAACAAAGGTCGCAAGCATTGAGACAGTAAATAATAAATCTGACTACCCAGAAAAGGTCGCTCAAACAACTAATCAAAATCCTAACAACTATTTAAGGGCAAAAACTCATTCTCCACCCCAAAATGTAGAACCAATAGCTAAAAAAATGACAAACAAAAGAGAGTTATTAGAATTAAAACAAAAACTATACAATACTATCGAACAAACCTGGAAAACCCCTATAAATGTAACTTCAATCTACCTAGTTAAAGTAGATAAAAATGGAGCGATAGCTACTTACGAACCTGTTAATCAAATAGCAACAGATAATCTCGAAAAGACACCTATACCAAGTCTAGTTAATTCTGACCCTACTACTAAAAAAGAATCACTTCAAACAGAGTGGGCTGAGTTTACAATTTTATTTTATGATAATGGTACTTTAGAAGTACAACCAAAGTAATTTAACTTTCCTAACTCTCATGTCTCGGAGCTTTTTGTAGGAAAAAAGAAGATATTTTATCGCAATCCTAAATAGGTTGTAAAATTTTGTCGTAGGGGTTTGGTCTCCAAATCCCTTTGTGCTTGGGGAAAGGAGACCAAACCCCTACAGTTTTTTCTCACAAAATAACTTAATAGAATTACTTAACCAGCTATACAGAATTATCTAAAATAATAAATATGAATCAGCTAAAATTTGTAGGTAAAGTATATTTAGTAGGAGCAGGACCGGGAGACCCTGGACTAATAACACTCAAAGGTAAAGTGCTATTAGAACAAGCTGATGTTGTTATCTATGATGCTCTTGTCAGCGCTCCCATTCTAACAATGATTAACCCAAATGCTGAGAAAATTAATGCAGGTAAACGTCGCGGTCGCCACTCCCTACAGCAAACACAAACAACTCAATTACTAATTGAAAAAGCCAAAACTCATGCAATAGTAGTACGTTTAAAAGGAGGCGATCCTTTTGTATTTGGTCGTGGTGGAGAAGAGATGGAAGACTTAATGCAAGCAGGAGTACCCGTCGAAGTTATTCCCGGTGTCACCTCTGGTATCGCTGCACCTGCTTATGCTGGTATTCCCCTAACTCATAGAAACTATAGTTCCTCAGTTACCTTTGTTACAGGTCACGAAGCAACAGGTAAATATCGACCAGAAGTAAATTGGCAAGCGATCGCCGACGGTTCAGAAACAATAGTCATTTATATGGGGGTTCATAACTTACACAATATTATCAAAGAACTTATCATCGCCGGATGTTCCCCCGAAAAACCCATCGCTTTAATTCAGTGGGGAACTCGTCCCGAACAAAAAGAATTAATTGGTACTCTCGAAAATATTGTAGAACAAATTGAAGCAACTGGGTTTGAAGCGCCAGCTATTGCCGTTATTGGCAATGTAGTTAATTTTAGGGAGTAGGGAGTAGGGAGTAGGGAGTAGGGAGTGTAGGGAGTGTAGGGAGTGTGGGGAGTGTGGGGAGTGTGGGAAGCAATAAGCGTAGGTTGGGTTGAGGAAGCGAAACCCAACAATATATAGAGAATAGGGAGTGTCGGAAGTGTGGAAAGTGTGGGAAGTGCAATAAGCGTAGGTTTGTTTTAGGAACGTTTGCGGAGCATTTCCAACGGAAAAAGCTAACAATAATAAGGTTTTGTTGGGTTTCCTACGTCAACCCAACCTACATTTTTACTAGGGAGTGTAGGGAGTGTCGGAACTGTGGAAAGTGTGGGAAGTGCAATAAGCGTAGGTTTGTTTTAGGAATGTAGCTTGCTTATCCGCAGGAGTAACCTAACAATAATAAGGTTTTGTTGGGTTTCCTACGTCAACCCAACCTACATTTTTACTTAAAATAATACCTCATCTCTACAACCAAAAACCTTTTTTCAAAGTATATGAATAAATCTTTACTCGCCAAAAATAATCTAGTAGCACTCATTCTTGCAGGTGGAAAAAGTTCTCGCATGGGTGAAGATAAAGCCTTAATTCCTTGGCACAATATACCTATGTTAAAAAGGGTTTATCAAGTAGCAAATAAATGTACAGAAAAAGTTTATATTATTACTCCCTGGCCGGAAAAATATCAGTCAATGTTGCCTACAGAATGTGAATGGTTAACTGAGTTAAAAACTGAAGGTCCGTTAGTTGCTTTTGCTCAAGGATTAGCTCAAATTAATAGTAATTGGATTTTATTATTAGGATGTGATTTACCTCTGTTGAACTCATATATTATTCAAACTTGGGTAACTCAATTAAACCAAATTTCTCCAGAAATTTTAGCTTTAGTTCCTCAAAAATATCAAAGGTGGGAACCTTTATGCGGTTTCTATCGGCAAGAGATAAAAATAGAGTTAGAAAAAATTATTGACCGGGGTAAAAACTCGTTTCAAAAATTACTTTATCAAATTCCAGTTCAACCATTATCTATTGATTCTGAGACAGAAAAAATGTTGTTTAACTGTAATACTCCCTTAGAGTTAGAGATGGAAAAAAAGGGAATAATAGAATCCGGCTGAAACGTAGTCATTGCGATAAGATGAAGCAATGTCAGGGGTTCGCTAGATTGCTATGCGTTCCGGAATGCTCTGCAAACCTTAACGGAGTGGAAGGAAGCAATCTCAGGGTTTTAGGAGATTGCTTCCTATCGTCGCTGCGGACGACTGTTCAACCGGATTCTATATCAGGAAGAAAGAGAATTTAGAAAGATTTGCTCTTTACTGAAGATGAAATTTTTTTTATACGGAATTAAGCGGATTTGATATGAATTCTAAATTCTAAATTCTAAATTCTAAAT
>NZ_LGSU01000493.1 GCF_002260545.1 Hydrocoleum sp. CS-953
TTATCCATGAGTACAATTGCTTAAGCGCCATAATTGAGGTAATAAAATCTGTTCTATATATGTTTCAAATACATTTTTATTTGTACTACCAACTACTGTCATTAATGCAATTAAACCATCAAGGCTTAATGCCTCTAAAACACTTGTATTTTTACCTTGATTTCTAGGGGTATCAGTTACTACTCTTTCTCCTACTTTTCCCCGACCATAAAGACGAGTCATTGCCAAATTAACCCCGGATTCGTCAACAAAAACTAAATTATTTATATCTAAAAGCATTCCGAAAAATATTAAAATTTGTAATAATTTTGAGGAGAGAATAGATAAATTGAGAAATATAAATAAACAAAAGGCATTATCATTACTCAGACAGGCTTTAAATAATTCTACTGCTCAATTTCGTGATGGTCAATGGGAAGCAATAGAAGCTATTACGGAATATCAAAGTCGTCTTTTGGTTGTGCAACGTACTGGTTGGGGAAAGAGTTTTGTCTATTTTTTAGCTACTCGTTTACTTCGAGATAAAGGGAAAGGTATAACTTTCTTAATTTCTCCCCTTTTAGCATTAATGCGAAATCAAATTTCCGCAGCAGAACGAATTGGAATTAACGCTCAAACAATTAACTCCAGCAACTCGGAAGAATGGGAAAAAGTAGAAAATAATTTAAGGGCAGGAAAAGTAGATGTTTTGTTGATTTCCCCAGAAAGATTAGCAAATGAAAACTTCCGAGAAAATATCTTAATTCCTATTGCTAAAAATATAGGTTTATTTGTAGTTGATGAAGCTCATTGTATTTCTGATTGGGGGCATGATTTTCGCCCAGATTATCGACGCATTGTCAGAATTTTACAAGCTTTACCAAAAAATATTCCTGTGCTTGCTACTACTGCTACTGCTAATAATCGAGTTGTGGATGATATTATTGTTCAACTAGGTGAAAATCTGAAAATATCTAGAGGTTCATTAACTAGAGATAGTCTCCAATTACAAAATATTTATCTGTCATTTCCTCCTCCTCGTTTAGGATGGTTAGCAGAACATTTACCTAATATTCCTGGCAGTGGAATTATTTACACTTTAACTGTGAGAGATGCCGAAAGAGTTACTAACTGGTTGAAGTTTCAAGGAATAAATGTAGCAGCTTATCATAGTAATAAAGATACAGAAGAGCGAGAAGAATTAGAACAGCAATTATTGAATAATGAAGTTAAGGCATTAGTGGCAACTGTAGCTCTAGGAATGGGTTTTGATAAACCAGATTTAGGATTTGTTATTCATTATCAACGTCCTGGTTCAGTGGTACATTATTATCAACAAGTAGGGCGTGCGGGTAGAGCAGTAGAAAATGCTTATGGCATTCTTTTAAGTGGTGCAGAAGATGAAGAAATTACTAATTATTTTATTCAGACTGCTTTTCCCCCAGAAGCTCATAATCAATCAGTTTTGTCTGCATTAAATCAAGCAGAGGATGGTCTTTCAGTTCCGATGTTAGAGGAACATTTGAATCTAACTAATGGACAAATAAATAAGGTTTTGAAGTTATTGTCTATTGAGACTCCATCCCCAGTAAAAAAAATCGGTTCAAAGTATTATGCAACTCCAATTAATTATCAAACAAACACAGAAAAAATAGAAAAATTGACTCAAATACGTCGTCAAGAACAAGCTCGAATGTGGGATTATATGGAGAGTCAAAAATGCTTAATGCAATTTCTTAGAAAAGAATTAGATGACCCAAATCCTCACCCTTGTGGTAAATGTGCTATTTGCTTAGGAAAACCAATTTTTTCAGAGAATGTTTCCTCAAAATTTGTGACAGAAGCTGTTAAATTTTTACGAAGTAGCGAACAAATTATTGAACCTCGAAAGAAATGGCCGAAAGATGCCTTATCAACTTATAATTTCAACGGCAATATTTCTCCAGAATTACGAGCAGAAGTTGGGCGATCGCTTTCTCTTTGGAATGATGCTGGTTGGGGAGAACTTGTGAAAAAAGGTAAATACACAGATAACCATTTTAGCAATAGATTAGTTCAAGCTACATACGAAATGATTAAACGTTGGCAACCTCAAACTTTTCCCACTTGGGTAACTTGTATTCCTTCTTTAAATCGTCCGGAACTTGTTCCTAATTTTGCTCAAAGTCTGGCTAAAAAATTAGGTTTACCCTTTGTGCCGTGTGTCATAAAAATTCATCATACTTCACTACAAAAAGAAATGAGTAATAGTTACAAACAAGCTCATAATTTAGACGGTGCTTTTGAAATTAATCATTGGTCAGGAATTAGGGGAAATGTATTTTTAGTAGATGATGTTGTAGACTCAAGATGGACTTTTACTGTAGTTACAGCATTGTTAAGAAAAGCTGGTAGTGGTAAAGTTTTTCCATTAACTTTAGCCATGAATCAATTGTCAACTTAAAATTCAAAAGTTAAAAGTCAAAAGTTAAAAGTTAAAAATTACAAGGTAAGTATTCAGCTATTAGCTGTCAGCCATTCCTGCGGAATGGTACACAGCAACAAAAACCTCAAGCTTAAGGAAGATATTTAAACAAATATAGACTTGAAAACTAGCTTTTATAGTAAAATAAAATTTCTGATTTATCGGGAACCGTATAATACCATTTCTCAAAAACTTTTCTACATTTGATTGAGTAGGGGAGTAGGGGAGTGTAGGGACGTTAGCATTTTTGTTATGCAACGTCCGTACGGGAGAAGTAAAGATAAGAATAATTAACATTAACTTGCCTCAAATAAGCAAAAAGGTGATTATACCAAGAATTACTTAATAACTGAAGTGTTAATCAAGTATAGCATTAATGCATGGTAATTGGTATAAGAGTAAAAATTTAGATATTTTATAGTATCCCAACTAGAATATAATAGGACTTACGCAGAAACCGGGTTTATTTAGAAAAATTCGTGGCTTGAACAACAAATTAGGGCAATAAACCCGGTTTCTTGTCTGGTTTTTGTGTCTTGTATAATTCAAATTAAATACCTTGAGACTATTCTTAAAGCTATGCCAAAACGTGTAAGTAAAATGCCAAAACATATCGTTTCTGAGTTATCTCCAGAACAAGAAATATTGCTTCCAAAGTATATAGAAAAGTGGAAGGCAATACCAACACTAACCCAACCTATCAATTGAGAAAAAGTTGAAACAGCAATTAGAGCTGCCTATAAAGCGAGTGACTTTCCTGAACCTAAAATTATTTTTTTTTCCAACCCTTTTGCAGCAATTAAAGAAATTTTAGGGACTAAAAACTTCAAGACATACTTAGGAAAGGATATTAGTAGTAAATTTAAACAAAGAGTTTTCACTCATCTTTATCA
>NZ_LGSU01000494.1 GCF_002260545.1 Hydrocoleum sp. CS-953
AATTACTAACTATATGTATAGACTTCCGAACAAGTAATACTTTTATTTCTCGTGGGAATCAAACTACTCAATAACCAGAAACTATTAAGTTACAGATTATCAATTCTTTCTAGGCAAAATCCACCTTTAATTCCTAGGTTAGTCTATGTGGAAAATGGTGCTGAAAAAAAAGTAGTTATAAGTCAACAAGTTAGAGATAAAGGTTTCGATGTGAATACAGATTCTTGATTTTTTCGTGATTTTCAACGAGGCATCAGTTATGACTTATCAGACTTTCTGGAATGCTATTTTATTTAGTAGGGAAGTATGGTGTTTTTAGTAAAATCTAATTTGAGTATATATGAGCGCACCTTTTCCATTATGCTTATAATATCATGTCAAGTTTTTCTTTGTCAAGCAAATCTACTATAATTCTGAAAATGAAAATATAAAATATTTAACTTAAATAACTAAATGACCATAGCTATAGACTTCGGAACAAGTAATACCGTAATCTCCCGTTGGAATCAAACAACTCAACAGCCAGAAACTATTAAGTTACCAAACTTATCAATTATTTCTGGGCAAAATCCACCTTTAATTCCTAGTTTAGTCTATGTGGAAAATGCTGCTGAAAAAAAAGTTGTAATAGGGCAACAAGTTAGAGATAAAGGTTTCGATGTTAATACAGATTCTCAATTTTTTCGTAATTTTAAACGGGGTATTGGTGCAAATATTCAAGGATTTTTACCCGAACTTGACGGTCAAATTGTTTCTTTTGAACAGGTAGGGAAATTATTTTTAGAAGAAGTTATAGCGGGTATTCGGAATGTTCCTTTGCCAGTAGAATCTTTAATTTTTACTGTTCCAGTTGATAGTTTTGAAGCTTATCGTAATTGGTTGGGAGAAGTTTGTCAGTCTCTAAAAGTTCAACAAGTAAGAATGATTGATGAACCTACTGCGGCAGCTTNGTCAAATTGTTTCTTTTGAACAGGTAGGGAAATTATTTTTAGAAGAAGTTATAGCGGGTATTCGGAATGTTCCTTTGCCAGTAGAATCTTTAATTTTTACTGTTCCAGTTGATAGTTTTGAAGCTTATCGTAATTGGTTGGGAGAAGTTTGTCAGTCTCTAAAAGTTCAACAAGTAAGAATGATTGATGAACCTACTGCGGCAGCTTTAGGTTATGGAATGGCAGATGCAAAAATTTTATTGGTGGTTGATTTTGGTGGGGGAACTTTAGATTTATCTTTGGTAAGATTGGATAATTCGATGCAAAAACAACCTTTGGGTTTTATTCTGAAATGGGGTGAAAAATCTTTTGGTAAAAGTTCAAATCAAAAGGCAAAAACTGCGAGAGTTTTGGCAAAGGCAGGGCAGAATTTAGGAGGTTCAGATATTGATAATTGGTTAGTGGATTATTTTGTTAAAAGTCAAGGGATAGAAAAGACTCCTTTAACTACTCGTTTGGTAGAAAAGTTAAAGATTCAATTGTCTTTGCAGCAGCAGGCAACGGAAGTTTTTTTTGATGATGAAAGTTTGGAAAGTTATGAGTTGGAATTAGGGCGAAATGACTTTGAGGAAATTATTAGGAAAAATGGATTTTTNATTGATAATTGGTTAGTGGATTATTTTGTTAAAAGTCAAGGGATAGAAAAGACTCCTTTAACTACTCGTTTGGTAGAAAAGTTAAAGATTCAATTGTCTTTGCAGCAGCAGGCAACGGAAGTTTTTTTTGATGATGAAAGTTTGGAAAGTTATGAGTTGGAATTAGGGCGAAATGACTTTGAGGAAATTATTAGGAAAAATGGATTTTTTGCCAGTCTTGATAATTCTATGAATCAGATTTTACAACAGGCAAAAAGACAGGGAATAGAATTATCAGAAATTGATGCTGTTTTATTAGTAGGAGGAACTGTACAAATTCCGGCAGTTCAGAACTGGGTAAAAGAATATTTTGATGCTGGAAAAATTCGTTGTGAAAAACCTTTTGAAGCAATTTCTCAGGGAGCTTTACAATTAACTCAAGGAGTAGAAATTAAAGATTTTTTGTATCACAGTTATGGTATTCGGTATTGGGATAGAAAGAAAAATGCTCATAGTTGGCATCCATTAATTAAATCTGGTCAACCATATCCAATGACTAATTCTGTGGAATTAGTATTAGGTGCTTCAGTCAATAGTCAGCCAAGTATAGAATTAATTTTAGGAGAATTAGGTGCTGAATCTGGAGGTACAGAAGTTTACTTTGACGGCGATCGCCTAATCACTAGAAAAATATCTGGAGAACAAACTTCAGTACAACCTTTAAATGATAGAGATGGAGGTCGTAATATTGCTCAATTAAATCCTCCAGGTAATCCAGGAAGCGATCGAATTAAGGTTTTGTTTCGGGTAGATGAGTCTAGGTTTTTGAGAATAACAGTGGAAGATTTATTGACAAATGAAACTTTGTTAAATGAGCAAGCAGTTGTGCAGTTGAGTTAGTATATTTATTTCTGGAATAGTTATGTTTAATTGTTCTTTATTAAGTAGGTGGGTTTAATTATCCGTAAAATAGCGACGAAGATTCAAAATGGTGAAAACCTTTTCAAAAGTGCTTTCTGGCTTCATTTTCTGATTTTTCGTTTTAACGTTTATTTATGCCAACCTACTTATCTAGTTCTGCGGAAAATCTAGATAGAAAAAAAGGTGTTGCTGATGCGTGGGTATGATTTGTATTTGTTGGCGATAATGCTCTGTACCGCTACTGTAATAGCGCTCACTATTGAACAACAAAGACTTGAGATTATTCAGTTTTATTTTCATACCTTGATTCAGCAACGCCGATAATTCTAGACTACTTGCAGAATTAGAAAAACATTTTGTTGATAAATTTCCTCAATCAAATAATTCTACATCCAGTTTATTCTTTTCTCTTCCTTATCTCCTTACCTATATTTTATAATACCGATACTACCAGAGTTAATATTCTAAAATCTAAAAACCCAAACGTTATAGTTATGACTATAGAAAAAGCTACTACAACACAAGCAGCATTTCTACTCAATATTTCTACAGGTAGACTACGAATGCTACTGAATGAAGGTCGTGTTCGAGACGCTTATAAAGATGGAAGACGTTGGATGATTCCATTGAACAAACGAGGAATGCCGGAAATTATACCAGGTCGCCGTGGTCCTGAAGGTAGTTGGAATAAAAATAGGCGTACAGCTAATACTTTTGTTCATGTTCTACGAAAGACTATAGATTACAACCGAGATAATGGAACTTCTTATCCAGCAGTTGCTGTGAAGGTAGGAGATAAAAAAGATTATTGCCACGCTCTGAAAATAAAAGGACCTTGCCAAATAGTCTATC